>CAYITV010000009.1:0-14232 GCA_964366285.1 Candidatus Woesearchaeota archaeon
AGAATGCGTGACTAACATAGTGCCTAGCAAGGATGATGCTGAAGGATGGGCTACTAAATTTAGGTTATTAAGCGGAAGACCATTGGATGAGGCGAATCCTGTTTTGGACACAGAATTATTAGTGCCTGGGGCAAGGGGAAGGGTGGCTGTGATGACTTCACCATTAAGCCCGAGCGGACTGGCATATGCGATAAGAAGACATAGAGACAAGCCTTGGACCTTGCCGTTGTTTATTGAAAATAAGATGATAAGCCCTTTAGGTGCAGGATTACTAAGCTTCTTGATTGACGGGGCGAGAACCATATTGGTTGCAGGGACCAGAAGCAGCGGAAAGACGAGCCTGCTTGGAAGCCTGATGGTTGAGATAATGAGAAAGTACAGAATAGTTACGATTGAAGACACTTTGGAAATGCCAGTGGACTATCTGAGGAGCATTGGGTATAATATCCAGCACATGAAGGTGAGAAGTGCACTGACTTCTGGGGGAGTAGAAGTAAGCGCTGATGAGGGAATAAGGACAAGCCTGAGATTGGGAGACAGCAGCCTGATAGTCGGGGAGGTAAGAAGCATGGAGGCCAAGGCACTGTATGAAGCGATGAGAGTGGGAGCATTAGCAAATGTTGTGGCAGGGACAATACATGGCGCCAGTCCTTATGGGGTATTTGACAGGGTGGTGAATGATCTTGGGGTGCCGAGAACAAGCTTTAAAGCAACTGATATAATTGTTGTTGCAAATCCAATCAAGAGCCCAGATGGATTGAAAACATTCAAGAGAGTGCTGCAGATAACTGAGGTGAGAAAACATTGGAATGAGGATCCTTTGAAAGAGGGAGGGTTTGCTGATCTGATGACTTATGACAGCAAGACAGACATGCTGCAGCCGAGTGCTGATCTCCAAAATGGTGAAAGCGAGGTATTGAAAGCAATTGCTGGCAATGTGAAGGAGTGGGCCGGGGACTGGGATGCTCTTTGGAAAAATATACAACTGCGCGCAGACATAAAGTCAAGGCTTTTGGAGATTGCGCACCAGACTGGGATGAGGGAGATACTAGAGGCTGACTTTGTTGTTAGAAGCAATGATGCATTTCATCTTATAAGCGAGCAGATTGCAGATGAGATTGGAAGCCTGGATCCAAAACGGATTTATTCTTACTGGAACTCATGGCTAGAGCACGAGATCAAAAAAGGGAGAGTGTAGCTTACTTATATTGTAAGTATCTTACTTACTTTTAAAAGAGGGGACAGATGGGCGCAGACGTCAATGATATTCTTGAAAAATATAAGCATCTTATTGAGAATGGGCAGAGAACGCAGGAATTTGAATCGCCATTAATGAGCATGGAGTATGACACCTTCAGGAGAGAGGCGCTTGAGCAGAAGGTAACATTTTATGAGCAGATATGCGCGGCATTTGGAAGAATAATACATGTAAGCACGACTGCTGAAGAGACAAAAAGACTGGAAGAAAGCATAAAAGCATGCCACCTGCAGATGACACCGCAGGATGCTGTGGGGTTTGGGACTTTCGCTTCTTTATTGATAATCCTGACAGGAGTTGTGATAGGAGCAGCCAGCTTTGTGCTCAATGTTTTCAGCGATTACATCATGCTGACATTATTGTTTGTTGTCGGGGGAGCATTGCTGTTAAAACCATTGACAAAAATCCCAAATTATTTTGCACAACGATGGAGGCTTGCAGTAAGCAACCAGATGGTGATGTGCATATTGTACATGGTGATATATCTAAGGCATACAAGCAACCTGGAGCATGCAATAAAATTCGCAGGAGAGCATATCGGGATGCCGTTGAGCCTGGACTTGAAGAAGATATTGTGGGATGTTGAGGCTGGGACTTATGTAACCATACAGGATTCCCTGGAGAATTATCTTGCTGGATGGAAGAATTACAACCTGGAGTTTGTTGAATCTATACACCTAATAGAAGGAAGCTTGTATGAACCGCAGGATGCGAAGAGGATAGAGATGCTTGAGAAGGCATTGCAGGTGATACTGGACGGGACTTATGACAGGATGCTGCATTATGCACACAACCTGAAGAGCCCGATAACAATACTGCACATGCTTGGAGTGATATTGCCCATACTTGGATTAGTTTTGTTTCCTTTGCTTGGAAGCTTCCTTGGAGGATTGATAAAATGGTATCATCTTGCTGTGCTGTACAATATTTTACTGCCATTGTTTGTTTACTTCATGGGAAACAGATTATTGAGCCAGAGGCCAACAGGATATGGACAGGGAGAAGTTCTGAAACAATATACCAACCTAAAGGCTTATGAGGGAATTGCAGGGAGCAATGAAATACTGAACGCAAGATTCATGGGAATAATGATTGGAACTGTGATTGTGCTGATTTCGCTGACACCATTTTTTGTGCATTGGCTGGATCCTGGGTATGATATTGAGATAATGGGATGGAAGTTCCTGGACTACAAGGGAGAATATGGACCTTATGGATTCTGGGCCTTGGTGATTAGTTTGTTATTGCCAATAGGGATAGGGTTTGGATTTGGGATATATTACTGGATGAAAACGAGGAAACTGATTGAGGTGACAAAGAAAACAGATCTGCTTGAGAAGGAGTTCAGCGGGGGTTTGTTTCAACTGGGAAGCAGGATAGGAAGCGGCATTCCGGTTGAATCTGCCTTTGGAAGCGTGGCTGAGAACATGAAGGGAACTCCGACTGGGGATTTCTTTGGAATTGTAAACAACAACATAAGAAATGCAGGGATGGGGTTGAAACAAGCGCTGTTTGATCCTAAGGTCGGGGCTGTATTCAACTATCCGAGCCATTTCATAGAAAGCAGCATGAAGGTGCTTGTCGAGAGTGCAAGAAAGGGGCCTGCTGTTGTGAGCAGAAGCTTGGTGACAATAAGCCAGTACATGGATAGGATAAGGCAGGTAAATGAGAGACTGAATGATTTAATGGCAGATGTATTGAGCAGCATGACAAGCCAGATCAGCTTCTTGACGCCGATAATTGCAGGGATTGTGGTTGGCGTAGGAAGCATGGTTGTTACCATAATAAATATTCTTGGGGAGCAGTTCAAGGGGGCTGGACTTGAGGAAGGAGGATTTACTGGAGGGATAAGTGCTATTGCTGGTGTGCTGAACATAAAGGATGTTATTCCTGGATATCAATTCCAGGCTGTTGTCGGGATCTATGTTGTTGAACTGACAATATTATTGACAATACTAAGCACTTCCATTGAAAGAGGTGTTGATGACACAACTACACATTATAGAATTGGGAAGAATCTGTTTAAAGGAGTAATTTTGTATGTGATAATATCCTTGATAGGAATCATAGTATTTAATCTATTAGCCAATGCTGTCGGCTCTGTTGGTTAAGTCTGCTATTGAAGTAATTAAACTTTAACTTGAGAATAGAATCTTTGAAAGCACTTTGGTTATGGGACTTTTGTTCAGGAGAGAATAGACTAATTGATTAATGATGCTTGATTCTTTTGCTGATGAGAAGATTGATTTGATGATCGGATGGCATGCAATAATAATCGTATACTACGTAGAGTGACTTAGAAATGTTTATATACGTTTTTCCCATTGTTTTTGGCATGGAAAAGAGGGCAAAAAGAGAGAAATATAGTTTACCAGAACCGCCTAGTCCTTCTATTGGTGTTAAGCGCGAGACTGTTTGGCTTATAGTCATTATTGCTTTGATGATTGTTGCTTTAATAGGGAGCGTTGATTACGACAAGGTCAGCGGGAATTTAGTTTATAGAGACAATTGGTATGGATATAGCGGTGGTGGATTTGGAGGGTTTGGATTCAGTTTTAGGGATATTTATGCAAGACATGGCTATATAATCGATGCTGCTTTGTTTTTAATTATTTTTTTGGGAGTTGGGAAGGGAGTTTTCAAGAAGCATTTTGGAGAGGGTGGAACTCCAGTATATGTCGGTATTGGCATATTCTTGGCTTTTGCCTTATTACTTTGGGAAGAACGAAGCGAACTTTACTTATTAGAACAATTTGGGCCTTTAGTTGTTGTGATGTTTGTTTTGGTGCTAGGAGTATGGGCATACCATTGGATGCAACAGGCAGGCTTAGGAATATGGCCTACGTTGGCTATTGGTTACCTCATCTTTTACTTTTTTCTTACTTCATTGGGAAATGCTAGTGTAAGAAACATAATCTCAAAAATTGGCGTTTCTAATGATTGGCTATCTTTGCTTGCTGTTGCTGCTGTTTTGATTCTTATCATTTCTATTATCCATAAGATTTGGGGAAAGAAAGAGGAGAAAAAGGCCTCTTCTTAAGAAACTTAGCACCACTTGATAGTTGTTACAAATAGAAAGATTTAAATACCTCTTTTTCTTAATTGAGATATCCTTATGGAGGTCTTTAAAAATGACAAATGATAGCATACCACCTGTGTGGGATAAAACATTATCAGAAAGATATCGTGGAAAGATTGCCAATGGCATTCGAAAGGTGCCTGGTGGCGCTTGGGCTGTTGGTTTAGGTGCCCTTGGATATTTAGGCAGCGGATGGTTCAATAAATTTTCAGACAGAGTTGTTGAGCAACTTACTCCTGGCATTGATTCTGTTAATACTGTAATCGGCCAGACTAATGCGCCTGATCATGTTGATCTAGCAACTAAGCTGAGTGTTGATCCGGTGATTGGAATACCTGCTGCTATTGGCGCTTATGCTGGTTATAGCCTTAAATCTCTTAATCATTGGGTACCTTTGGCAAGCATGCTTGCAGTTCCCGCATATCACCTCGTTGTTGATTGGACGCAGAGACCGTCACGTGCTGATAATCCTACAAATGGATATGATCTAACAGACATAGTAAGTGACAGCTGGAAACCTGCTGTTGCATTTGCGCTTATTTACGCTGCAACTCGAGGTATACGAAAGTTTAAGGAAAGAAAGAAACCTGCACCTGCTACGACATAATTTTTTATATTTGTGTTGGTGAATGCTATGCTTGAGAATTATCTTACTTTGCGTAATGAAAGTGCGATGCCCTCTTCGGAAAACTTCATCTCCCGCAACTATGCACCTGGATGGGAACTAAGTGCTTATAATACTCTGGGAATATTTGGGGGATTTGCTTCTGGTTTTTCTTTTCAATTTTTAGGAACTATCCCTTCATTTTTGCTTGCTGTTACCCCTAATCTTGTAAGCATGATTTCTGATGATGATACTGTCAAAGGTGTCATTAAATCTGATGGCGGCAGCATGATTTTCAATGCATTACTTGTAACTGGCGCCACTGCTGCAGGCGTTGCGACGCGATTGGCGGTTGATTATCTCTCTTCTCCCAAACTGCTGCCGGAGACTTTGCCAGATCCTTTGCCACAACCTTTAACTAAACCATTGCAAGAAAAACAACCCTCTGCACTTGAGGAAAAGATAGATTTTATTGCAGAAAACATACGAGCGAAGGAAAATGTTGTACTTTCTAACCTGAAAAAGATGCCTTCTAATCTTATTCGCGTTGCTGCCAAAGGCGTTTGCGCGATTCCAAACATAATTTATGCTGGTTTGTTAGGAATTGGAGCCTATGCTATGAGTCCTTCTGTAGCTAATGCTATCACTGGAGTTAATCCTGATGCTTCTTCAAGTTCAGACCATATCACACAAATTGCTTCGGCTATTGGGGCAGTTGCAGGCTATACTTACAAACCATTTAATCACTGGCTGCCACTAACAGCTTTAATTGCTGGACCGGCTTATCATGTCTACCGTGCTTATCATGAATCTGGTGCTTCTTCAGCATTTGAAAACAGCGTTGAGGCTATGGCTGGACTTGCCTCATTTTATTTTATCTCACGAGGTGTGCATAAACTAAAAGACATGGTTTCTTCACACATAATAGAGAGTGATACCAGTGCTTGAACGACTACTACAAGATGCTGCTGAAAAAGAGGACATACTCAGCAAGATATCCCCTGATTTCATCAAGCAGATAAGCATACCTTCGTGGTTCACTATTACCGGGATTGTTGTTGGCGGCGCTGCAGGAGCGATGGGAAAATGGAGGATGGCTGCTTATGGCTTCGGCATAGCTGTAGCCCCAGAATTCTGGGAGTTTTTTTGGAGTGTAACGCAGACTCCAACTGCTAGAGAAGGTGGGACAGATCTTGATCAAGACTTTTACAAATTCTTTTATGACGCGCTGCCAGATTTTCTTGCTGTAGGCGGGGCTTATCTTATATTCTTTGGCATTCGAAAATATGCTGAATACAAACATCATCAAAATAGGCGTATGGACTATCATGATCATGACTATTAGTTAATAGAATTCTTATTAATGATTTGCTTGTTCGCGTATGCCATCGCATAAACATTCATTTTAGTGCTTAGAATACTTGAAGCAGGCATCTGAATCGAATGTTATTGCAACCTGAAAAGATGGTCTCATCACAACACACTAACTAGCCACGGAAACTTTATATATTGCCATGCGGTAGCTTCTTTTATCATTTGGTTGTGAAAAGATGGCTGATACAGAACAATTCAGAAAGATCATAGATGAAGACTTGACCAGACTGAAGATACTTCTCAAGAGCAAGGTCGCTTCCTTTGACGAGATAAAAGAGGAAGAGGAGCAGATGATAGAGGCGATAAAGAACGTGATGACCCAAGTGAAGGAGATGGAGGAAGTGCTTGAGAACGAGATTCTACTTTTCAAGAGGCTTGCAAGCGGATGGGAGAAGGCGTATATAGACAGAAGGTGGGGGGCAATCGGGAATGCAATCAGGGGGGAACTGGAGGACTTCAACAATGAATATTCCAAGACCAAGGATGTTTATGACAAATGCAATTCATTGAATGAGAGACTGCAGAAGCTTTTGGGGTTATTGAAAAGCATGAATGCAAAAAACAAAGAGAGCAGGGAGAAGGAGCTGAAGATGCTTGAGGATTTCAGGCAAAGAAAGAGGGAGGTCAGCGGGATATGAAATGGGCTTTTGTCATTGTTGGACTTTTACTTTTGATAATAGGACTGCAATCTTATCTATCTAGATGGGGGCTGCCAAGCGGTTTAGTAGATGTGTTTAGCAAGATACCTACATTCGGATTGAACAGCTGGATTTTTGTCATTGCGGGAGCGATTGTTTTATTATATGGATTCAAGAGGAGCTAATGGGAGTGTGAAACAATGGTGCAAATAGATACCGGCCAGATGCTATCAAGATTAAGGAGAAAACTGTTTTTTTTGAAGATTTGGCTAATGATATTTGGGTTGGTTGCTTTGTTCATAGGACTTTATCCTATTTTATTAGAAAGGAGTGCGCTGCCTGATGTTTTTAGTGTATTGCCTGTAGAAGGGGCTGGATACAGGGTTGTGATAATGATCATTGGAGCATTGGCTTTTATCATTGGAATAAGAACTTCACGCAACTGATGGTTTTGGAAGAGAAATCTTTAAATAGTATGGGGAGGGTGTAGATAATTAATTGAGGGATAATGCATGGGTGTTAAACTGCTTAAAAAAGGGGACATTGAATTAGGAAAGATTGTTACTTTCATCATTGTTGCTGTTGTATTGATAGTTGTTGTTGCTTTTTTCCTGGGAGGGGCAACTGGGGTTACAAAGGCAATCAAGGGGGTGTTCTTTGGTGTTACTGCAGGATCTGACATAAGCCTGGCTACTGCAAATTGCAAACAATACTGCGAAAATGCAAAGACTCTTGAAACCAAGTCACAGAAGGAGAAATCAGCTTACTGCACAAGATCCGAACGCATAGACCAAGACCATGACGGCGAAGCAGATTATACTGGCACATCGGACAAAAAAGAATACATACGTTGGTACTGCCCCCCAGAAACTGGATTTGTATCTGGAGACACAGGTGCTACTGGACGCATAGAATACCTCAATATTCCTTGCGATCTCAAGGACAAAGATGAAGTAATTAAATGTCCCATTCCAAGATAAACTAACTTCTAAACATTTAAATATACTATAGCAGTCTTTAGATTATGGTGTTTTTTAAAAGAGGGATGGCTGCAGAAACTTTGGTTGTATTGCTGCTGTGCGTGTTGATTGGGGCTTTGGTATTGATTGCGATATGGAGAATGAGGGGTGGATAGATTGATGAATGCCAGACGAAAGAAGGGAGAACTTACCCCCCAGATGCTGGTAATACTCACATTGCTGATTGTGTTTCTGATTTTTGTTTCCATAGGAATAATAAAACCATTGTTTTCCAAGGAATTTCAATTAGGCGCAGCGGAAAGGTGGTGCCAGATAACTATTGTGATTAAAAATGCCTTGCCTCAGCTCCTTGAGAAGGGTTGGTATCCGATATGCTCTTCTGAAAGGATAAAGCTAAGCAAGGATTCGTTTGAAAAATCGATGGTTAATAATGAGGCTGATGATGACAGCGTTAAAGAGGGGGGAATGAGACAGATACTAGACTTGATGAGAAGATGCAAGTTCATTGTTGGTGGAGACAAGAAGATGGCAATATTTGCAGGCAAAAACTGCTATATCTGCTACACTGTTGAGACCGGAGAAAATGATGGCATTTATTCAATTACTGGGGATGAATTTAAAAGATTTGTTCTGGAGAAGCATACAAATGCAGGCGATAATTATTTAAGAGACATGCAGTCTGCTGGAAGCGCTGATTTACCGCATGTAGTCATACTGCCAAACGTGGTGAAAGAGAATGATAATTATGCTATTGTCTATGTTAATAACATCAAACCTGGCGATGCTGCGCTGTGGATTAACATGGGCGGAGCATGTGTATTAGGCGCAAAAATTGGGACATTTATTCCAAAGGTAGGTACTGCAGGCGGATGCGTTGCCTTTGGCGCTGTTGCAGCTGCAAAGACTGTTTACGATTTAACAGAACCAGATACGAACAGACTTATCTTTACCGAATTGGAAAACCTTAAAGAGAAGAACAGCGCAAATTTTGAGTGTGCAGGATATGAATACTAAAAGAGGAGAAATAACACTGGAGCATGTGGCAATATTTGTGATATTGATAGCATTGCTTGTTGCAATATTAATCTTTACTGGAGTGCTTAGGGTTCAAGTAGGAACAATTGTCAAGAAATTGATGGACTTCATAATTGGAAGATGAAATCGATAAAAAAGAAGGGTGTATCGCAGACTGTAATAGAACTAGTAATAATAACTGTTGTAATTGTGGTAATAGTCCTTGCCATAATAGTCGGCAAGCTTCCAAGGAGCTTTGATGATCTGAAGCAGTATGGAAATGCAAGCATAAACCTTTGGAACAAGGTAACTGGCGTGGAAGAGAAGAAGGCTGTTGAAGAGGATCGAGCAGTTTTCACGAATGTGTACAAATCATTTATTGGTGCTTATGACAACTGCATGAAATCTGCAAGAACGAAATGCTTCTGCCAGATACCAAACATAGACAAACTCGTGTCTCAAAGATTTTATATTTCTTTCGAGCAACTACTTGGCGAATCCTTTGCAGCTAAACCAGTAGTGTCTGGTGAAGATAATATAGAATCACTTATTGGTGATCCCACAATCCTTTCAGGCAAATTTTGCATAGCATTAGATGCTTCTGATATACCGCCACATAACAGACTTATAATTAATAATCCATCGGATGGAAGACTTTACTTCTTTCCTGGCAAATCGAATCCATTGGCGGTGCTTGGTGCAAAGGACTTCCCTTCAGGAGTACACCTTTCTTATTCATATTACAAACATTATGATTACTCCAAGGATTTATGGCATGGTTCTATTGAGACTATGGATTTGCCATCTGATTACTTTTTTTACAAGCTTCCTTATCCTGAGTCTAATGAAGATATTGTTTGTTTCTATAATTATTTAACAGGAATCAGGTCAACTACACAAGATGGCAAATCTGTTATGTATAATAGGGTAATCATAACTGCTCCAGGAAGCAGCCTGAAGCCGCATGTTATCAAGCAAAGCGAATTATGTTCTGCTGTAACTGCCTAGCTTTATTTCAAATTGCATATCTTATTGCTGAAAATTTGATATTAGCCCTACAAAAAGTTTTATATAAGCCATTTTACTTAGAGAGATTATGCTTTTGAAAAAAGGGGATATTGAACTTCAGCAGATTGTTCTCTTCATTCTAGGACTGATTGTGCTGATAGCATTGATTTACATATTCAGGAACCAGATTTCGCAGTTCTTGGGGACACTTACGCGATTTGGAGAAGGGACAAGCAAGGCTGCACCGTCAATCGAAAACATAGTAGGGAAGTGAGATTTTGGCTAACAGAAAGGGCCAGGCTGAAACACCAAGTTTTACTGTAGGATTGGTAATAATGGTGTTGATGATCGTTGCATTAGGCGTCGTTGGCTATGCAATGTCAAAGAAGAATGTTGATGTAAGAACAAAAATTGCCTTTGATGATTTCTTAACTTATTACAAAAATTGCAGCGAAAAGAAAAGCAACGATTGTCATTGCGGCAAACTTGATGTTAGCATGCTGCCGAGAGGGTATTGGATCATGATAGCTGAATTAGGGGGGGATAATATCGGCTTTGAATTGTACAAAGAAGGAGAAAAAGATCCCAAAATAAGCGCAACTGCTCCCGGGCTCAAGGTATGCAAGTACACATATTCCGGAGGCAAGTATAATGTGCTGCCGCTTGAGGAATTTGTCATTGGAAGAGTAGGATCTTTTTTTGATACAGTGATGATATACAAGACTGATCAGGGCAACTGCTTTGTCCTGCCAGACGAACATGAGTTTCGGGCGAAATCTAGTGATGAACTCTTTAACGTCATTACAAGCAGCAAGGTATCGTGCGATAGCAAGAAGGAAGATGAACAACTTGCACAACTTGGACTTGTCCACATGCGAGAACATGGGTCAGGCATTCTTTCTGAGGGATTTTCATTAAATTCATTAAAGCACCAGGATAATGCATATCAGATGAATCTTAAAATTGCCAGCAGATTAAGGGATGAATTGACCAATAATGTCGGGAGGGTGTACAGCATTTTATTATCAGCGACTCATCCGCTAAGCGCCAATGAGGATACCCGCAAAGGGATTAATGAGGTTTATTCTTTTTTAGAAAATAAACCAGAAGGAAGATTGTACATAATATCAACAGCAGTTACTGAAAGTGATAAAGAAGCACCTGATGGGATCATATTAGAATACCTGAAAGATTCCACAGAGGGAAAGAGGCTGGCGCAGGCAATTCAAAATGAACTGCAAAAAATTAACGGCAAATTTTATTATGAGAGACAACTTCTTCCAGATATCAGCGACAAAAGACTGCTTCTTAATTTTCATATAGAATCGAAAGAAGCCTTACCTTATGAACATGAATTTAAAGCATTTTATCCATTTAATTATCCAATTAAAGAGCGAAACAAAATTCCCGTTGTTTTCTTGGATTTTGTTGAAAGAAACAATGGAAATTCTTTGCTTGAGAACCATTATGATATAATTGCGGACAGCATCGTGAATGGTGCCAAGAGTTATTTGTTGGGAGAAGAATTGAAGGAAGAGAGCAAGGATAATAATGAACCCCTGTTTGACAATCCGCAAACGATTTAAACTATATCTCATCTAAACTGCTTATGAGAAAAAGGGGCTGTCTGCGCAAGGGCCAGGGCGAAGCAAAAACTATGCTGCTGGTCATCGAACTTATAGCTGTAATTGTCATAATTGCTTCCTTATACCTGATGATAAAAGACAAGAATACCGTGATAAAGCATGTTGATCTGGACCAGGAACTGACTGCTGATGCCATGAATGCACTGCCAAAAGGGATGAAGGTCGAGGATTCTGCTGAGCACAAGGAACCGCTTTTTGGGGATGAGCAAAATGGATAAAGGGGCTTATGATCTTGGGCATTACATAATCTACTTCATAGCATTTCTTTTCATTGCCGTGTTCATATTTGCATATGTGATAAATCTATTTGGAGAGAAGGAGATTGATGTTTACCGCACTTACCTGATGCTTAAGGATACTTTTTATGTTAATAATATCTTAAACTGTTTTTTGGACACAAGAAGCAATGTCTTCCTGGAATTGAAATTCACGGATGATACATTAAAGAAATGCACTGAAAAGGATGCGAAGATCACTCTTGAGAGGATTGGAAGCAGCGAGAAGAAGGTGATTGGAAACTTGAACATTAATCCAGATGCCGTGATGAGAGAATATGTAATTCTGGAGAAGGGAGGAGGGGTGCTGACAATTGCGATATAGACTGATCGGGAAGAAGGGACAGCCAGAACATATATTCAGCGACGCTATTCCTGGGATAGCACTAATAATAATCGGCGTGATAATAATCAGCGTTACATATGATGATGCGAGAGAGAAATCAAAACGCGAACTTAACACTAAGATTGTGAACAGCCATGCTGAAAGGCAGATATTACAACTTCTGCAGACAAAATTAGATATTAATGGCGAATCGCGCGAAATATGGAAGATTATACAAGATGCTAAGGATAATCAAGGTTTGAAAAGCCCTACTGAATTAAGCGGTAGCGGATTTAGCTTGTATGGGATGTTCTTTGGAGATTATCGTGTTTTGGATGAATATGCAACGAACACATTTGAGAGACTTTTTGGACAAGGGAAATGGTTTATGCTAGTGCATTATAATGAACTGCCTTATGACGTAAGCATAGGATATAACCCTCTGTTTGTGGATGATTGCACAAGAATGAATGGGATTGAGAAAAGTACCAGCGTTGAAGTGCCTGGGGAGAAATTAATTACAACGGAGCTGCATTACTGCCTGATAGGATGAAAAAACTTAATAAAATTGGGATGGTTGCAATTCTTTTCCTAGGGTTTGGATTCTTGATATTCACATATCTTTTGCTCACTGACAAAGTTGTGCAAAAGGAGAATTATGCGGGGAAGAATGCAATGGAGACATATCTTGGCGGAGAAAGATTTAATGAAATACTATTTGATTACCATGTTTCAGGACAATATGCATTAGAGGATGCTTTTGTCGAGCACAGCTTTTATGGGGATCATAATCCTGCCTGCACAGTTGATAATATTCGTATTTGGTACACTGATATGTGCCAATATTCTTATGAAGATCTAACTAATTCATTTTTTACTGTATTTGACAAGGCATTCAAAAAAAGACTGATTGATTCATTATCCAACCTTGGAATGGTGATTACCATGCCAAAAAATTACAAATACAAGTTGGATAAAGATGTCATCAAGATTGATTCCATAGAAAAATTATCTTATGAGGCACATAATAAGACTTATACAACTACTGCTGCTTTCGACATTGATGGGAAATTGGCAAAGGATTATCTAGAGGCTTATGACTATACATTAGAAGAAGTTAAAAGCAAGGCAGAGTGCCTTATTGATGAGAATAATAAGAATGGCAATTACAATGAATGCTTCAAGGATGAAAAATACAAATGGAATGTGAATACGAGAGAAGATTTCATGTTTTTTACTGTGATTGTTGACAAAATTTATTCTATTACCAACATAGAGATTTCATTTGCAATACCTTTAAATAGCCTGGATGATATTTCTGAAACTGAACATATTTCATTTTAAAAAAAATTCTTTGAGAGATGACATGGGGGAATGATCAACTGTGATGGGATTCCGCTTTGATGAGATTGTCAGCAGGATACGCGATGAGAAAGGGATTGATGCTGAAGAGATAGAGAGAAGAGTAAAACAGAAACTAGACAAACTAAGCGGACTGATAAGCAAGGAAGGGGCCGCACATATTGTAGCGAATGAATTAGGCGTTGACTTGATAAGCAGCATGAAGAAGCACGGCATAAGAATATCGCAGGTGGTGCCGGGCATGAGAAATGTGACCATAGTCGGCAGCGTGGTAAAAGATTATGGCGCTAGAACCTATCAGAAAGAGAACAGGGAGGGAAAGGTTGCAAGCTTCTTGGTGGGAGATGAGAGCGGGGCAATGAGGGTTGTCGTATGGGACACTGAACTGATGAACAAGATGGGGGCGCATAATTTTGGAGAGGGGTGCGTTGTGAGGGTTAGCGACGGCTTCATAAAAGAGAACAACGGCTACAAAGAAATGCACCTGGGAAGCTACAGCGAACTTGTTGTCAATCCTGAAGGCATCACGATTGGCGACGTGCAAGTCAAAAGTACACCGACGGTTCATCGCGTGTCGATTGCCGCACTGCAAGACGGCATGCTCGCTGAAGTGAATGGAACGATTGTGCAAGTGTTTGCCCCTCGTTTTTATCCGGGATGTCCGACGTG
>CAYITV010000010.1:0-13739 GCA_964366285.1 Candidatus Woesearchaeota archaeon
AGGGAAGATAATAGAGATAGCACGAGATGAAAAGGAAAAATATTCCATAATTGTGGAATTATCCGATGGAAGCATTGTGAAAGTTGTCCGCCACAAGTGGGATGTCTTCAAAACTTCTTATGACAAAGACAAGGGCGGCTTGATTTCAGAGATTATCGGCTCATTTATACAATTTCCCCTGCGGCTTGCCTGGGCAGTTACTATTCACAAGAGCCAGGGAAAAACATTTGACAACGTTATTATTGACATCGGGCATGGAACATTTGTACATGGCCAACTTTATGTTGCTCTCAGCAGATGCACTAATCTAAATGGCATTGTACTTAAGAAACCAGTACAGAAGAAACACATCCTTATGGATTGGAGGGTAGTAGACTTTTTGACAAAATATCAGTATAAAATTGCTGAAGGAACATGCTCTCTTGAAGAAAAGATCAAGATTATAGAGGACACAATAAAATCGCAGTCAAAATTGGCTATTGTGTACTTGAAATCGAGCGATGTGAAATCAAGCAGAATTATTGAGCCGAAATCTGTGGGACAAATGAACTATCAAGGAAAAACTTATATCGGCGTTCATGGCTATTGCTTTAAAAGACAAGCTGACCGCGTCTTTCGCGTTGACAGAATTTTGGACTTGAAAGTCGTGAAAAATGAAAGCCTTGAACATGGGTGAATGTAAGCATGGAAATGGAAGACAAGGAAACAACACACTATAAGAAAGTAATTTCTGCTATAGAAGAAAAAAAAGAACACCTTTCATACACAGAAGAAGATGAAAAGCTTATAGAAAAATTGTGGAAAACTTACTGCAGAAAAAGAAAAGGACTAACAAGGACTCCTGTTGAAACATGGGCTGCATCAATTCTTTGGTTATATTCTAAAATGAATTTCCTTTGGGAAAATGACAGAAAATGGACGCAAAAGGCTTTAGCATCAATTTTCAACACAAGACAGAAAACTATAAGCTCTAAATGCACTGAGATAACCTCTTTACTCAAAATAAAACAGTGGGATGAGCGCTTCTGTAGAAAGAGCATTGCAGAAAGCGACCCACTCTATAATTTTGTTATGACGGCGTCTGGCGCTATCACTTCAAGGGAAGACGCCATTCAGAACATGATACCTTACAAACCGCTCAAAAAAACCAAGGAAGATTATTATTATGATGGACTCGAATACCTTGAAGAAAATGATGAAAGGCAAGCGATAACCTGTTTTAAGAAAGCTTTAAGAATGAACTGCAATTACGTTGATGCTTATAATGGATTGGGCTTATTCTATTTTTCAAAAGATCAAAAAAAAGCTGATGACTATTACAAGAAAGCGTATGTGCTAACAAAGGAACATTTCAAGGGGAAATGGCCAAAAGAGCTTAAGTGGGGAATCCTGGAGAATAGACAATATCTGAGAGCTATACATTGTCATGGCCTCATGCTTTGGAGACAAAAGAAGATAAATAAAGCGATGGAATTATTTAGTATTTTATTAAAACTCAATAAAGCAGACAATCAAGGAATACGCTACTTAATCGCAGCAATCTATGAAGGAATAAGCTATGAAAAGATGGAACACCACGATCACGAATTGGAAAAAATATTTCAAAAGCAAAATAAAATTCACCAATTTTTTACTTGGGAAGAAGATGAATGATTCTGGTGGCTCATTTATTGTCTTGGGTTTGCGGCTGAGCAAGTGCGCATCGCAACATTCCCCAATCGAGATCTTCAGGAAGTAACATCTTTAATTCCGAGAGGCTTTTGGTTGGGTTGGCCACTTTCACACGACGAACTTGATCAAGCGTATCTTGCGGTACGATTTCTTCAACAGGAATTAATCTAAGCTTTATGCCCATTTCCAAGTGCTTCCAAATAGTACTGTACGCAAACTTCCGGCGATAAGCAACTTCCGGCACCGAATGATGTATCCTAAACAAACCAATAGTTGTTGTGATGGTATCTGATGATTGTATATCTGGTATATCCTTGTCTATAAAAAGAGGAATGTCCATCTTTTGCTCCAATGCACGTTTTCCTGCTGCAGTTAGTCTTAATTTGGGAATGAAGTATGGAGCTCCTATCTTTCCACCCCAATCGTATGATTCGATGAATCCAAGTTGTTTCAACTGGCGAATAATACCTTTGATATTGTCTTTGTGAAGCCAGAAGAATGCACCAAACCACTTTGATTGATAGAGGCCACGGTTCATAATACTCTTTGATCTTGATCCCTTAAGGATCTCCGTAATGCCTAATATTCCCTTGTCCTCATTTTTGATTAATTCCAAGATGATTTGACTCATTCCATTCAGCTGTTCTTTCATCTTTGATTATTTCCTTACCTGGGTGTATTTCATACAAAATTATTTTTCACTTTAAGATAATACGCCACGACCCGGATTTGAACCGGGATACCCTTTCGGGTCAGGCTACCCAGCATTTTTCTTTGTTTTTCCAGGCTTGCACATAAGAACTTAAGCTTTTGTTTCCTAAGCAATTATTCTGTGCAATACCAGGTTATGCGATCGTGGCATAGCGCGAGATTTGTTTGTTAAGCTTCTTAAATTTTGCTGTATGGTTAAAACTTATTAATTTTGCGTACTTTGTAATCTCATTTTTTTTGATAATACAGAGTATATAATTTCTGTTCCAGCGCCTATTTTTTGGCTTGTAAGTGTAAAAAGACGTGTTAATATCAAATCCTTTTAATAATTTTTTAACATCTAATATTCCCTGCTTATTTACGCTTTGTATTCTTAGGTATTTCTTATGCACATATGCTTCTGAGTCAAAGAATGCTCTTAACCATTCGATTTTAGAAGTCCTATCTTTTAGTAATGAAAATGGTACTCTCCATTTGTACAACCCAAATTTACCTGTTTTTATGATATCTAAAACAACCGTCTTTGAATCAACTAACAAGCAGAAATGCTTCTGTTCCTTGATTATCTTAGGATTTTTTCCAAAAACCTTCCTAAAAGCTTTTACATATGGTTTTATTAAGGAATTATGATCTGGGAAAAATCTAACCATGTGGTGAAAATTTGTTGTCATATTTCCTATTTGAATATTTCCATCACCAGCAAGGAAACCATATATTCTTGCTCGAAGGACGTTTGTTTTTTTTCTTACATGGTTTATGTAATTTAGTTCTTTTTTCCTTATTTGAGACCATGGTCGCATAAAACTTTAATATGCTTGCGGTATATAAAGTTTTCTAATAGAGTGCAATATCTTTTCTGTAATTTTTAATTATGTGATTATGATGTTAGAATATAATTTTATGCAATCAAATCTTATTCTACCTTGTACACTTTATCGTGCTCGCGCACACGATCACTCACTTTAATTCCTATTGACTTGCCTGCTTCTGCATTCTCAATTGGCTGGTGCTCGTACTGCATTGAATCGATTACCTGGGTGAAATCTGTTGTTTCGCCCTTGATGCGGATCTTGTCACCGCGGCTGAGATTTCCCTTTGTCAATTCAATGATCCCAACGTTAATGTTGGTGAAGTAATGAGAGATAAAGCCGATTTCCTGCTCGCTTATTTTTAAGGCTGGCTTTGGAAGAGGAGCCTGCCTTTCAATTCTTTTGGCTGCAGACATCATACGCCTGGATGGAGCCTTTTGCTTCAACCTTATCCGCGATGCCCTTTGGCGGACTGCCTTCCTCTTCGGGGCAGATCTTCTTACTGCCCTTGCCACTTTCCTCTTAGGAGAGGCTCTTCTCACTGTTTTCCTTAGTCTTGCAGAAACCCTTCTTTGGGATGCCCTTTTAACCCTTCTTTTTGCCATACTTTTTGTAGTGATGTTGTTTTATATAAATATTTCTTTCCTTGTCGAAATGGCTTCTTGTGCCAAGAAAAAGGGTTTATTTATTCAATCATTTCGATTTCTATTGAAACATTCTCCGGGATAGGGACACGCATGACCAATCTCAATGCGCGCTCATCAACACCCAAATCAATCAATCTCTTGTGGATGCGCATCTCGAAGTTGTCAAAACTGGCCTTTCCGTTGCCGCAGGGGCTTTTCCTTGTTGTGTGCTTCAGCCTTTTTGTTGGAAGGGGAATAGGGCCGTGAATCTCTGTCTTTGTGGATTCTGCTATCTGCCTGATGCTTTCGCAGATCTGGTTCAACCTGTCTATATTTATGCTAGCGAGGTTAATACGCGCTTTTGCCATGATTGAAGATTGCTAAACAGTGTTTAAAAAGGTTTCTTACGGATTTGGCATCTTGAAAACTGCCTTAATTCTTTGACCTTTGTTCATGGATAATTACATTAACAGATGATTGATGCCTGCTTTTTTGGTTGGAAATATACCTGATTTCTTTAAATGATGGCATGCGGAATAGAACTAAAATCATGTTGATCTGTTTAGTAAGATGGGACGTACTTAGATCATGGCCAGGCAAGAATGGCCAATCCTGCAACTGCTAGAGCTCCAATTATTGAAAGGATAATTCCTGCTTTGATCATGTCTTTTGTTGTTATATATCCTGTGCCGTGGGCAAGAGCTGAGGGCGGGGTGCCCATTGGGAAGATAAAATCAAGACTGACGCCAATAGCCGCGATCGTCACCATATTACTCATGTTATTGCCAAGCATTGCTGACAAGGCAGTTATTATGGGAATAAGAACAGCAGAGGCTGCTGTATTGCTGAGAAAGCTTGTCATGATTATTCCAGTAAATGCCAGAATAACTAGAACAACGAAATATGGCTTGTTTAAAAGGATATTACTAAGGCCCGAGGATAGAAGGTCATCAAGGCCCGAGCTATCGATTGCCATGCCTAATGCAATACCGCCGCCAATCAGTATCAGAGAGCCCCAGTTTATCTTGTTGAAATCTTTTGAGTCAAGAAGATTGAATGCGTATAACAAAAATACTGGGAATAATGCAACTACGCTGTTATGGATCCCGTGGATGCTTTCTGTTATCCATAGAAGAATTGTCAATCCGAGAATTGAAGCAACCATCTTCTGATTTTTGGTGAATGGGCTGGTGTGCTTGTCTATCTTAATCTTCTTTTTCTCAGACGAGAAGAACAACATCAACACTATCCAACAAATAAGTATTGCAATGATCATGAACGGGAAGCCGCGCATGCTCCAGTCAAGGAAACCAAATGAGATTCCTTTTTCTGTGAGGAACTTTTGGGTCATTACATTCGGTGTGCTGCCGATTATTGTGCCGATGCCGCCGATTGTAGCGCCGTAGGCAACTGCCAAAACCATTGACTTGCCAAAATTTGATTTCAGCGGCTTCATCTTGTTTTTAGCAAGAACGACAATAGCTATGGGCATGGCAATTGCTGCTGCTGCTGAGTTGGCCATCCACATCGAAAGCAATGCTGTCACCAATATCATGCCTAAAAGAAGCATTCTTGATGATTTGTTGAACCTGCCAAGCAGTTTGTGGGCGAAATACTCGTCCAGCTTATGCTTGCTCATGGCAACTGCAAGCACAAATCCGCCTAAAACAAGAACAACAATCTTGTCGAAGAACTGGGAAAATACCTTGTCAGGAGAGAAACCGCCGAAGATTATCAACAATATTGCAACTGCGATTGCTGTGGCGTGAAGAGGGATCACCTCCGAGATCCAAAGAATCATTGCGAAGACCGTTATTGCTATTGTTGCTTTTGCATCTTGCTGTAATGGCAAAGGAAGGAAGTAGACTGCAAGGAAGAGAATAATTGCTATAGATATCAATAGATAATGACTCTTGCTTACACCTCTCATTTTTCAGTAGAGATTATTGATAGCTGGTTTAATAATCTTTTCTGTTATGAAAAAAGCAGTAAAAAGGTTTTTAAAGGTATATGAGATTATGGCCATGGGGGTTATGAATTGACAATACAGAAACGAGCGTTGTCTTTGATTTTGGCCTTTGCTGTTTTTCTTAGCTTTGGCGCAGCGGCAGAACTTTCCACTGATGATTTTGAGCTACCTGAAGAGCAGTTTGTTTCTATGCCATTGGAGAGCGAAGTTCAGGAATTACAGAATGCATTTGAACAGAGCAATGAGGTTGATGTTATTATTTGGCTGAAGGACAATCAGTTCACTTCTCCAGAATATCAAGAGGATTATGACTTGAAGAGGGCAGAGATTCGGAAGATACAAGATCGTGTTTTGTCGACGCTGGATGAGAATGAGTTTCATTTGAAGTATAGATATATTATTACGAATGGATTTGCTGGACGATTGAGCAGAAGTGGATATCGGAAATTATTACAGAGTCCTGATGTTAACTCAATTTATCTTGATAGAGTTGTGAAAGCCTCCTTGGATGAAAGCAGGGCGTTGATTGATGCTGATGATGTACAGAGTTTGGGTGTTGATGGAAGCGGCGTGGATGTTTGTGTTCTTGATACTGGCATTGACTATACGCACCCTGCACTTGGCGGATGTTTTGGACCTGGATGCAAGGTGGTGATGGGCTATGATTTTTGTAACGGACCTTACTGTACTTATGCTAATGACACCAATCCAATGGATGAAAATGGACATGGGACGCATGTTGCAGGCATTGTAGCTTCTTCAGATAGTACTTATCGTGGAATTGCACCTGGTGTGACACTTGGAGCATTGAAGGTGATGAATGCTAGCGGCGAGGGAACTTTTGGAGCTGTAGCTGCGGGCATTGACTTTTGCACTTTGTATGCTGTTCCTTTCAATACAAAGGTTATTACCATGAGCCTTGGAGATGGTAACTCCTACACTGTTGGAAATTGTCCGACTGGTCTTAGTCCAGTGATTCAGAATGCTCTGCAAGCAGGTGTTTTTGTTGATGCTGCTTCTGGAAATGAAGGGTATACAACTGGAATTTCTTATCCTGCCTGCGCACTTGGTGTGACTTCGGTAGGAGCGACATATGACGAAGGATCTCAAATTGATCAAGTAACTTCTTTCACTAATAGAGGAGTTAACCTTGACCTATTGGCTCCTGGATCAATGATTACATCAACAGCCTTTGGCCAGACATTCGCAGATGCACAAGGGACATCGATGGCTGCTCCGCATGTTGCTGGACTGGCAGCTCTTCTTTATGTTATTAGGCAGAACAGCACCCCCTCTTACGTTGAGAATGTAATGAAACTAACTGGCAAACAGATTTATGATTCCGGAAGCTCGTTGTTTTTTTCTCGTGTTGATGCACGTGCAGCTGCTCGTTTTGCTGCGAATCCCGATGGGTGGTTGAGGGATAGACGTGTGTCTTTTAATGCATCTGGTTCTTATTATCCTGATATTGCTGCTGATCAGCAAGGAAATCTGCATGTTGTCTGGGCTGACAGTCGTGATGGTAATAGTGATATTTACTACATAAAACTTTCTCCATCCGGGAATAATCTAACCTCTGAGATACGGTTGACGATGAATCCAGCTTCTTCTTTGGCACCTGTTGTTGCTGTTGACTCAAATGGATATGTGCATGTTGTATGGCATGATTATGCTTATGGCGCACTGGAGATATTTTACAAGAAATTGGATAACAATGGTCTGGCAGTAAGCCCAGATATTCGCGTTACACAAACTGCTTCAAATTCTTTGAATCCTACTCTGGGCATTGATTCACAAAACAATGTCCACATTGCTTGGCAAGAAGATAATAATGGGTATGACATCTTTTACAAGAAATTGAACAATAACGGAATTAACCTTACCGGCAATATTCCCGTGATTAATAATATGTATCCTCATTCTGTAAATCCTTCTTTGGCAATTGATAAACAAGACAATATTCATGTCGTATGGAACGAAGATTATAGCAATCTTTATTATGCCAAATTAGACAGCAATGGCGGTATGCTTGTTCAGCCTAAGTCACTTGGTAATTCAGGTCTATATTCTAGTTTTGGTGCGCCAATTCTTGCAGTTGATAGCCATAGAGATCTTCATGTTCTTATCTCTTACAATTATGTAAATTACTACCCAAGTTTGCAGTACTACCATTTCAATGAGACTGGATCATCAATTTCACCCGGTTATTTTCCTGGTGCCTATAATGTATATAGTTATGATGTTGCTACTGATTCGCAAGATCTTATTCATTTCGTTTGGAGTAAAGCGGAAAACCCCGGTAACCAAGGAGAACTTTATTATGCAAAGATGAACCAAACAGGGAATCTTGTCGTTCCTTCAACCAGATTGACCTTTGATCCTGCTAATTCGTGGGCATCATCTTTTATATTAACAAATAAGGGTGTTCATGTGGTGTGGGAAGAGTATCGCGATGGTAACTTTGAGATTTATTACAAAGGAACACAAAATAAAAAGCCAACAACACCATGCAAGCAAGGAAGTATTTGTTAATAGGATATCTCTCAACTACAGAAACACATAGATGACTTCTGCAAGAAATATCTATTAGAATCTCCGCCTGAGCATATGGCACTTGACATCCAATCTGAATTGGGAGAGGTTGCCAAAGAGATATTGAAGATGACTGATTATGGAAGGAAGCCTTTTATTTATCGTGAAGAAGTGAAACCTGAGATTGGGGGCCTTTTGTTTTCATTGATTGCACTTGCAAATTCGTTAGATGTTGATCTTGAAGAGGCTCTGGAAATTGTGCTTGAGAAATATGAAAAAGGACTAAACAATGGATCTGCCGGCTCTGAAAATAATTAAAAAAATATTAAGAAAAAAATACTTAATCTTTCTTGACTAAGTCAATGCACATGCCTGCAGCTACAGTTGAACCTGCATCTCTAATAGCAAAGCGCGCCATGTGAGGAATGTCCTTCTGCCTTTCGATGACCAATGGCTTTGTAGGGATTACCCTGACAATGGCTGCATCACCATTCTTGATGAAGTCAGGATTTTCCTGCAGTACCTGACCTGTTGCAGGATCCAATTTCTTCAAGATTGCGTCAATTCTACAAGCTACCTGAGCAGTGTGAATATGAAAGACTGGTGTGTAACCTACAGTAATGACAGTCGGGTGGTTCAAGACCACAATCTGTGCTGTGAATTCCTTGCAAACAGTAGGTGGATTGTCTGTATGACCTAGAACATCTCCGCGTGCAATATCTTTCTTGCCAATTCCACGCACGTTGAATCCTATGTTGTCGCCTGGCAATGCTTCAGTCATCTGCTCGTGGTGCGCTTCAATGGACTTGATTTCGCCAGCGATGCCCTTGCCTTCTCTTGCCGGGGTGATCATTACCTTATCATTAACCTTCATCTTTCCTGTTTCTACACGACCAACTGGAACGACGCCAATGCCTGAGATGTTGTAAACATCCTGGATAGGCAGTCTCAATGGCAGATTAGTTGGCTTTTCAGGCTCCTTGAATAAGTCAAACTGCTCCCTTAATGTCGGGCCTGTGTACCATGACATCTGTGTGCTTCTCTTTGCAACATTCTCGCCTTCGAATGCGCTGATCGGAATGAAGTTTACCTGATCTAACTTGTAGCCGACTGTCTGCACCAGCTTGGACACTTCAGTCTTGACAGCCTCGAATTTTGCCTTGTCATATTTTACAGTGTCCATCTTGTTGATGAGGACTGCAATCTGGCCGACGCCCAATGTTTTCAACAACCAAAGGTGCTCTTTTGTCTGGGCCATAATGCCCTCTGCAGCAGCAACAACCAGGAATGCGCAGTCAGCCTGAGAACTTCCGGTAATCATGTTCTTGACAAAGTCCTTGTGGCCTGGAGCATCGATAATCGTGACATCAAACTTGTTTGTGGGGAATTTCTTGTATGACAAATCAATTGTAACCCCGCGCTCCCGCTCTTCCTTCAATTGATCCATGACAAAGGCGAATTCAAAACCAACCTTTCCAACTTCCTTGGCCTTTTCCTTGAGCTTTCTCATAGCCTGCTCATCGATTATTCCTGAATCGTAGAAAAGTCTTCCAACTGTAGTTGATTTTCCGTGGTCAACGTGGCCAACGAAAATGACGTTTATTGCTGGTTTTGTTCTTGCCATTCTTTAAGCCCCCCTTGGCTTATAATGATGAATTTTAGCTATTGCCTATTTATAAAGCTTATGGTTTTTTGTAATTTTTTGTTGTGAAAGTTATATAAACATGGGCTAAACTGATGATGATATAATGAAAAAGAGGATGCTGATTTGCTTTGACCTAGATGAAACATTAATACACGGGACCAAGGCGCACATAAATGCTTATCAAAAGGCTTTCAAGACTTTTGGATTAAAGAAGGTTAAGAATAAGAGGATCATCCAGCAATTTGGGATTGTTGGAAAGGCATTGGTGAAGATGTTGTATCCTTTCTTGAACCATGATAAAATTGAGAAGATTGTTTCAGCACATGATTCATTTTTATTGAATGATACACATAGATATGTGAGGCCTATTCCTGGAGCTGGCAGGGCACTTCGTGCGCTTAAGAAGAATGGGTATCAGCTAGCGCTTGTTTCCAACTGCAGCCATAGAATCTTATTTAAATTGATGAAGGCCGGGAAGATTGAAAGAAGATTGTTTTCTGCATGCATAGGGAATGACCAGGTACTGCATCCGAAACCTGCGCCTGATGAGATAATAAAGGCAGAGCATCTCCTGAGATTGAAGGCAGATTACATGGTTGGGGATACCATATATGACATCATGGCAGGCAACAGGGCTGGAGTGAAGGTTATTTCTGTGCTGACAGGACATCAAAATGAGAGAATACTTAGAAAGTATAAACCACATGCAATACTGAAGAGCGCTGCTTATCTGCCGAAATTCTTGGAGAAAGATTTATAACAGTAAAGATATGGGATAACTGGCATGGAGTTATTCTCTGAACTCATGAAGAAATATCCTTTTGTGTTTGTCATTGGCATTCTACTTGTTGTAACTCTTCTTGACTTTACTGCTTCGGCAGATACTTATAACTTACCGCAGGCAGATTCTGATTCAAGACCAAACATTCTTTTCATCCAGACAGACGACCAGGATGCCAGGTCCATCGATGCTAAACTGCCAAACGGCGAGTATGTGATGAAGAATGCAAGAGAATTGATTATGAAGAATGGTATACGCTTTAACAAGAATTACATAACATTGCCTTTATGCTGCCCTTCGCGCTCTACAACGTTGACAGGGCTATATGCCCATAACCACAATATTTACAGCAATGATCCGTGGACTGGCGGCGGATACCCAAACTTCAATGACACAAGCACTTTACCAATCTGGCTGCAGAATGCAGGTTATTACACAATGCATGCCGGAAAGTACCTGAATTACTACGCTGGAACAAAGATACCGCCAGGCTGGAGTAGATGGTATACTTATTGGGTGCCGGGACTTGCCAGTTATTATAATTATGACATCACAAATGAGACAGGGGAAAAGATACATTTCGGATATGGGTCTGAGAATTATCTCACTGACGTGCTAACAAACAAGGCACTAGAGTACCTTGAGCAAAAACCGTATGGCAGCAGCCAATTTTTCCTGCAATTGAATTACTTTGCACCACATTCCGGCTGGCCAACAAACAAGGCAGTTCCTGCTGACAGGCACATAGGAATGATGGACAATGCAGCACTACCCATGCCTCCTAACTTCAATGAGGCTGATGTGTCTGACAAACCGATGCTTGTCAAAAATATGCCTTTGCTGGACAATGATGACATCTCAAACATAACTGACCAGTACAGAAGAAGAATGGAATCCTTGCTTGCTGTTGATGAGGGAATTGGCAGAATCATCAGTAAACTAAGGCAGACCGGGCAATATGAGAACACAATCATTATTTTCACAAGCGACAATGGATGGCTGCAGGGAGAACACAGGTTCAAGATGGGAAAGTCTTTTCCTTATGAACCTCTGCAGGTGCCTTTGATTGTAAGCGGGCCTGGAGTGAAAAAGAATGTTAAGAGCGATATGCTTGTCGGCAATGCGGATTATTCTCCCACAATCCTGGAACTGGCACATGCTACTGCTGGTTTGCCGCAAGATGGAATATCATTTGCACCATTATTAAGCAACCCCGATGGCCAGGGAATTTCATGGCGGAATGATTATCTCATAGAGATATCCAAGGATGATACTGGATTAAGGGTGCAGGATAAGGACAATAAAAGAGAATATCTGTACATGGAGTATAATTATGACAATGACACTATTGCTGATGAGCGAGAGCTTTATGCTTTTATGCCTGATGACTGCGTTAAGCGGGGGGATCCTTACCAGTTAGAGAGCCAGCACAACAATACCTGCTATATCGGACTAATAAAGCAGTTTCATGATAGACTTGCGAGGCTTAAGGACTGCGTTGGCGATGAGTGCCATTAAATTTTTTGTGAGAGGATATATAAGGCTTGATTTCTTATAAGGATTATGACTTTTGCTGATGATGTGTATGAAGTGACGAAACAGATACCACGTGGAAGAGTGAGCACGTACAAGGCTGTCGCCGAAGCATTGGGAACGAAGGCTTACAGGGCTGTTGGACAGGCGTTGCATGTAAATCCTCACGCACCAATCGTGCCGTGCCATCGCGTGATTGCTTCTGATGGTTCGCTCCATGGATTTGCTTCTGGATTGAAAAAGAAGGCATCACTTTTGAGAAAAGAAGGCGTAATTGTGAAGAACAACTGCGTTGATCTTGAGAAATATTTCTTTGCTTTGAAAAAAAGAAAGGGACATTACGTCCCTTCGAACACAAAAGATCAAGACTTATCGTCTCTTTCTTCGTGAACTTGCACTTCTGCTCTTTCTTGAAGTTTTTCTGGAACTTCTTGAAGCAGAACGTCTTGAACGTTTCATTTTTTCCTCCGTTGCTGCGCACTTGCATGCACAACATGATTATGATCACAACACATCAACAAGAAAATATCTTGAATGTATATGTTGTAACTATTACTTTTTAGTGTATATGTTTGTATTTAAATGTTTCGCTTTGTGTTGCGCACTTCTTTTTTCCTTTTTTCTTTGCACGACAACATTTTTTCTTTCATTCACACTTTTGTATCTGTTTTACTATCGAAACCTTTAATTATACTGACAACGCCTGATGGAACATGCAGAAGACTGTGATTCAAGTGGAAGGCATGCATTGCGCGAGCTGTGTTTTCAAGGTTGAAAGGGCATTGAAGAAGGTAAAGGGCGTTAAGAAGGTCATGGTGAATTTTGTCAACCAGAAGGCGTATGTTGACCATGATGATGCTGATGCAGCTGCAATGAAAGAAGCGATTGAGAAGGCAGGCTACAGCGTTGCTGATTCTGGATCTACTGATAAAAAAGGATTGAAGACAACTGTCTTGATGATTTCTGGCATGAACAGCGGACACTGTGAGGGGATTGTAAATGCGTCATTGAAGAGGGTGATGGGCGTAAAATCCGTAGAGACTAATCTTTCACGCAGCACTGCGACAATACAACATAATCCTTCAGTAACTTCTTCTGTTTTAATAAATGCAGTGAAAAAAGCAGGCTATGGTGCGACTGAATCTCAAGAAGATGCTCATGCGGAGATCCTTCAACGAGAGGCGCAGCGATGGAAGTGGAAAACAATTTTTTCAATAATTTTTACTTTGCCAGTGCTGTATGTGACGATGGGGCATTATATTGGGCTGCCAAGGCTTCCTATTTCAGATCCTATTAATATTCTAATGCAGTTTGTGCTGACAAGCCTGATCATCGGCATCTGCTGGGGCTTTTACACAAACGGCTTCAAGGCGATGTTCCTGAATTTCATGCCGAATATGGACAGCTTGATTGCAATTGGGACCGGCGCTGCTTATGTGTACAGCGTTGTTGTCGGAGTGAT
>CAYITV010000011.1:0-13379 GCA_964366285.1 Candidatus Woesearchaeota archaeon
CACGACGCTCTTGCGATCTGAAGTGCTGCAGGAAGCTGACAAGGTTCATGGCGTCATCTTTGACAAGACTGGAACATTGACAAAAGGGGAGCCAGAGGTCACTGACATCTTTACCTTAGGCAGGCATGACAAGAAAAAGATATTGCAATTAGCCGCCATAGTTGAAAGGCACAGCGAACATCCGCTTGCGCAGACAATGGTTGAAGAGGCGAAGAATTCCGACATACTGCTGCCGAAGATTACTAATTTTCAAAGTTTTACAGGCAAGGGAGTAAGCGGTGAATACAAACGAAAGAAGATATGCGTTGGGACAAGGAAGTTCATGCATGACTTGAATATAGATATCACTGCTGTCGAGCATGAGATGGAAAGGCTGGAGCATCAAGGGAAGACTGCTGTGATTTTGGCCATGGGCGGGAAGGTTGAGGGAGTGATTGCAATGGCTGACACAATCAAAGACTATGCTAAGGATGCGGTAAACAAACTGCATGGGATGGGGCTGGATGTGTACATGATAACCGGCGACAACAAGAGGACTGCTGATGCTGTGGCCAGTGAACTTGGGATCAGAAATGTGCTGAGCGAGGTATTGCCTGGTGACAAGGCATTGGAAGTGAAGCGATTGCAACAAGAGGGGAAGAAGATAGCATTTGTGGGAGACGGAATAAATGATGCACCTGCTTTAACGCAGGCCAACATCGGGATTGCAATTGGAAGCGGAACTGATGTGGCAATGGAGAGCGGAGGGATTGTATTGGTAAAGGATGACCTTAGGGACGTTGTGAGAGCGATGGGACTGAGCAAATACTGCATGAAGAAGATAAAACAAAACTTGTTCTGGGCATTCTTTTACAATGTTGTTGGCATTCCGGTTGCTGCTGGGGTATTGTATCCATTGACAGGATGGCTGCTGAGTCCGGTGATAGCCGGGGCTGCAATGGCACTTTCGAGCGTAAGCGTAGTGAGCAATTCATTATTGATGAAGAAATACAAGGGATAATCAAACAGCAACTAAGGATTCTAATCTGCTTCTGAATCTCTCAAGGCCTAACTTTTCAATGATGCTGTTTTCTCTTATTTTTGGATTAGTTAAAAGAATATCATAAAATCCGTTTGATATAATACCTGAGATTATCTTTTCTGCAGCTTCATCAACATGCGGCTTTCTATTTTTGGAATGTTCTTCAGAGCAACCAGTTTTCCTTATCCTTTCAAGGCTTTCAAGTGCGCATAATGCGAGAACGTATCTTCTTGCAGACTCTTTGTCTTTGAAGGTTCTTCCAACTTCAACAAAAGGGCTGGCTATGCTTGGAAGCTTGTTAAGGGAGTGGGTTAGTGAGGCGTAAGCATCTGGGTTTAGCGAAATAAATTCTCCGTTGTTATAACCACAGATGACATGATAATCTCCTTCTTCATCTTGCAAGAAGACGTTGCCCTTGTATCCTTCAGTAATGGTCAATGCTGCAGTTGTCATTTCTATACCTTCTTTTCTGGCTATTATGATGATGCTACCGTTTATAAATCTTTCTCTATGTTACCACTAAATAGGCGTAAAGCTTATAAATAAGAGAAATTGATAAAGATAGCATGAAAGACAGCATAAAACTGTTGATTTTTGGCTTGGCAATTATGATTGGATTGTTTATTGCAAGCAATCAAGCAGATGCATATATGTATGGGTGGGGAATGATGCCTGGGTATTGGGGATCAGCTTATGGTTATGGATACAATAATTATGGATACAATGGCTATGGCAATTATGGGTATGCGGGACCTTACAGCTACCAATATGTGCCTGGAAGTTTTTGGGGGCATTATTACAATCCTGGATTATATTATTCTGCTTTGGACTATTCCTTGAAGAACAATTTATTGGCTTACAGCCAGCAGAATACAGGCATGATGTATGGATTCATTTCACAGGACACACGTTAATTAGCATAGATTAATTTTTTTTATATAATTCTCTTAAATCAATCTCTAAGGCTGTCACTGGCATCTCTAACTGGAAACTTTTGAGGACTTTTGGGTGAATTTCGCCAAGATAACCAGCTTCCTTTCCTTGAATATTGATGCTTGCTGTTCTTCCTTGAATAAAGGAGGGATGATCTTTTTCCTTGATGGCATACTTTATGTTGAGTGATCTTAGCAATGCTTCTATGACTTGCTTAATCTGAGTGAAACTTGAGGTCGTGTCTGTGATTGCAATTGCTAGATGTGTCTCTTCTTGATGCTTTCCTTTCTTTGTTGGGAAGACGACTGCGATTTCTCCTATCTTCTGCGGGTATTCATTGTGCTTGTTATTCTTTAATACCTCTAATAATGATGGCAGTAATTGGTTTCTTAGGACATTGTATTCCTCGCTTTTTGGATTGATGATATCTATGCATTCTGATTCTGAATTCATTGATGATGTCTGCGTTTCCTTGTTTGTCAGGTGATATGTGGAGACTTCTGTTATGTCCAGGCCGATGAGAAGTTCTGCCATCTTGCTCTTGAATTTTTCAAATGAATCTTCCTCTGCTATTGTTGCCACACGCGGAATTTCCGGTATGAACTTATCGTAACCATATGCTATTGCTATGTCTTCTATGATGTCAATCGGATGGAGAATATCTGCCCTGTATGATGGATAAAGAACTGTCGATCCGTTCAATACCATGCCCATCTTCTGCAGAAGCTTTTTTGTTTCATTCAATGTTAATTTTAAACCTAATATCTTATTTACGTCGTTCAGACTGACATTTATCTTTTTTGGGCTCATGTCTGGAAAATTGTTGACTTTGCAGATTTTTCCTCCGCGATCTGAAAGATTAGCGACAATGATGTTCAATGCCTGATTCACTGCCAGCTGGTCAGTGCCGGTAATATCAATGAAGAGATTCGTTGTTGAAGATGTGATCTTTGTCTCTTCTGAATTTATTATCGGAGGCATTGATAACACTTGGCCTTTCTTATCCAGCCAGATCGGGAATTCCTTGAAGTTTTCCAGTAAATGCCCAAATTCTTTTCCTTTGGGATGGAGTTCTAGGATTTGATTTAGGGTATATGGCTTGTTGGTTTCCAATGGGATGAATGAGAAATCCCTTGGCTTTGTAGTGTAGACTAATGGGAATGTGATTGCATCGAGATTGTGGATGCCTATTGCGACTTTTTTCCTGTTTCTGCCGTGAGTCAATGTGAGCTTATCCTGCATGTCCATGATTGACTTAATAGTTGCATTGTCCATCTTGATATCCTTGATGACTGCTGCTGCAACTGCAGGGCGGACTTTCTTGACTTTTGGATCTATGGTGAAATGATAAGAAGACGAGTTAACTCTGTAATTTCTTAATCCGGTTTTTATTCCGAGGAATGATGACAATGCACGTGCAAATCCTTCTTCTGTAAGCATATCCGGCCTGTTGGGGAAAACTTCAACTTTGATATCTGCTGATGATATCTCTTCCAGATCTGTGCCTAACATTGGAATCTTGTCTTTCAGCTGCTGGTCTGGAATATTCTTCCCAATTAATTTCAAAACGTCTTTCTTGTCGAGTGTTATAGTTGGCATGTTATTTCATCCACATCTTCATTTCTTGAATCTGCTTGAGGTCGTTTTTATACAAATCGCGGATATCTGTGATGTTGTAGTAATCGGTCATCATCCTGTCATAACCTGGGCCCCATGCCAGGACTGGAATATCTTTTCCCAATAATGGAACAACAACTTCAGGACGAAACATTCCTGCTCCGCCTAGCTCTATCCATTTTTTGCGGTGCGGGTGGAAGATTTCAATTTCAACAGACATTTCAGTATATGGGAAGTATGCAGGACGGAAGCGGGCTTTTTCAAATCCCAGCTTTTTGTAGAATTCCTTCAAGTATCCCAACAAATTACGGAATGTTACATTTTCATCAACAACAATGCCTTCTACCTGGTTGAATTCGAATAAATGCGACCAATCCAATGCTTCGTTCCTGAAACATTTTCCGACTGCAAAGTATTTTGCCGGCAGATCTGCTTTTTTCAATTGGGCAAGCGTGCGGGCTGAGAGGACTGTGGTGTGCGTACGCAATACCAGCTCCCGTGCTTTCTTTGGATCCCATGCGTATCGCCATCCGCTGCTTCTTGGCGTACCTGATTCATGCGCTCTTTTTACTTTGTTGATAAGATTCTTTTCCGGCAGCGGCTTTGTTCCTTGCACGTAGAATGTATCCTGCATTTCCCGTGCTGGGTGATCTTGCGGAACGAATAATGCATCAAAATTCCAGAATGTTGTATCAAGCAGTGGGCCATTCATCTCCTTGAAGCCCATGTCAAGCCAGACTCTCTTAATATATTGAATAGCTTGGTTTACGAAATGACGTTTTGCCGGCGTGATTGATGGCACGTTGATGGTTACGTCATAGCGGCGGAATGGTTTCTGTTTCCAAGCATCTGATTTAAGGATTGATGGAGTGAGGGCTTCGATATATTCCTTTTTTAGATCTAATGTAAGAAGCTTTTTTCCAAGATCTGTTAATGTAATAGTTTTAATCTTTCGGATATCTGTCCTGATGATTTGTCTTCTTCTTTTTAATTCTTCACAGATACGCTTCTGTTCTTGAGTTAATTTTGCCGTATCGATAGGAAGGATTGAAAGAAATTGCTTTTCAGGGAAGCCCTTGGCCAATAATTGTTCTGCCTGAGGCGTTCTTGAGATTTTTTCTTTGATGATAATAAGGTTTCTCTTCTTTAACATACCAAGGCAGATTGTCAATTCATCATTGTCGAGACTGGCATGATCTTGGATTTCTTTTATTGTCAATGGGTGTTCTAGAACCTTAAGGAATCTGGCTTCTGGGAGCTCCTCTTCGAGGTATTTCTTGCCGTTGCTGTCAAGGGAGATTATTTCTTTGGTGTTTCTGTTGATTCTTAGGATTTTCTTGTTTTCAAGCCATTGGATGGCGCGGGTAGCTTCCACTTCCTGGAGATTCGTGAGTCTTTGGATATCTGAAACAGAGAGATGATCCTTAAGAATGGGCAATACAGTCCTTTCCAGAGGGTGCAGGGACTCTATAAGACGCTCCTCTTCTTTCATTGCTTAAAATGGGAGGAATGGTTTATTTAAATGTTATTGTTTATTTTCTATTGGTTCCACACTTTGGATTAGATGATCAGTGCCGCTTCTCCATGGCCATGTTGTCCACGGCTCGGTGTATGTCATTTTTACTCTCTTTCCTTCGCTAAGGTATCTATTTATCTCTTCTGCAAGCTTATCAATATTCTCGCCATGCTCTCTATTATCATCCAGGCTGAAATCCCAGACGTTTGCACCTGTTGTTGTTCCTGTGCTTACTATACCTTCCAATGCCATCTCCCCCTCGTAAGTTTTCCATATAAATCCCTTATGGGAGAACTTGTTAATGACGCCAACTCTTGTTCCGTTTGAATATTCTATGTTATTTCCAATTGACTGGCAACCAGTGTATGTTAATAGAAGTGCTGTGGCTGCTGTTTTTAAATAACGACCGAGGAGGATGAATATTTCACCGGCATAATCCCATCCCTTTTCCTTTGCTGCATCTTCAGCATCACTAAATGTAGGCAGCCATCTTTGTCGGAAAGATTGTTTTTTCATTTTCTTTTCTCCTATTCGCTTTGCCAGGTGTTATTAAACATCTTTACCATTGCCTTTGTAAAGAATGGTGTATTCACCCAGACAGCAGTGTCGTAACTTTCATGGACATTCTTGTCGTCAGAAACAGTAAAAAGCATCTCAGTATCATCAATAATGATGAAACGCGCATTTGTGCTGTTGATTGGCTTAATCTGGGCAATGGCTTTCAATTCTGATTTGTTGATCATATCATCTGTTATCGGGGCGGCAATCCTTACCTTGACTCCTTTTTCGTTAAGCTTTTTCAATGTTGACTTGAAGCGCTTTGCTTTTCTTATGAATCCATCTTTGGTTGTCTGGATTATGACTGACTTTTCTGCACGCTCGAGCATTGCTTTCATCTGAGAATACATGTTATCCCTGCCCCTGACAGAACCTGTAATTGAATAAGGGTCAACCTTCTGGACTCCCTGCTTGTATAAAAGCTCCAATTCTGAGAAGATATTCTCTTTCTTGACATCATCAAGAAAACCAATCTTTGATTCAGCGTCATCTGTTATGTGGTCTTTCATGCGCTTGATTATATCTTCTGGCTTTACTGCTATGTACTTGATAGGCTTGCCAAGCTTCATTATGACAAAGCCTTTCTTTTCCAGTGATTCCAGAACATCATAGCTTCTAGAACGCGGAACATTTGAAATGTCTGACAACTCCCCGGCAGTGGCAAGGCCACGAGACAAAAGCGAGGTCCAGATTTTGACTTCATAAATATTTAAATCGAATGCTGCCCTCAGCTTCTTCAAAAAATCTTCCTTGATTATCATTGTTTTTTCCTTTGTTTTTACTACTTTATGATGGGTATATCCTTTATAAATCTTTCGGTAATTAGTAATTGGATAGTAGTAAAGATATAAGCTATTTAGGGAAGGGGAGCAGCAACTGTCTTAGCCCTGTTTCGCGGATTTTATGCTCCAAATCATATTTTTGCAATTCTTCTTCACGCTTTCTTGATGCTAATGCTACGTCACGATTTGCTTCTTGTACTGAATAAGCAAGCTCTTCTTCAGATGTTGGCATTATTGCAATTGGCGCATGGCCTGGAACCAGTGTTGCTGATTCTAGTGAGAGCTGGTAAATAGGTGGTAGGCTGTGGCTGAAATGGATTATTTTTAGATGAGGCTGTAGGGTAAGTGAATTATCGTGTTCATCTACTTGCACTAATTTTCCTGCATATGTCTTGCCACTTAGATCTATGCTTACCCATTTGCTTTTATATTGATTTGCCGATGATTCTCGTGAACTAATGCTCTCGCCTAATGCCATAGTTGCTTTATGTCACCTCCTGTTTTTAAATCTTTCTATTTTAATTATTTATTAGTGGTAACAATATTTATTATAGAAATATTAACTATTGAGAGAGGTAATTAAAATGAAAAAATGTTCTGAATGCGGCCAGGCTATGGAAGAGCTGAAGACGAAAACACCAGAAAATGTAACTTATTCTTATTACAGATGCGAGCGATGCGACGAGGAAATTGTAGACATGAACCAGCTTCATAAGGCTGTAGAGCAATACAAGGCTCATATAATCTAAAGGATGATGACGAGGTTGCAATCATACCTGAGAAAAAAGGAATTTGTATCATAACATCACAATTCATGCTATCTTTGAATGATTCATGTAAATATTCCTGTTAAAGATACAAGCATCCATAATCTGAAATTGATTAGATACTTGGACAAAGGTCACAAGAAAAGATTTTTAAACTGGTTATTACTAAGATGCGTTGTAGGAACAGGTTGAACTGTCGTTACGAGCAATCGTGATGAGGAAAGTCCGTCCTCCTTGCCTTTTTGGGTAATCCCCCCTTAAGGCAACCTGGAAACAGGAATCACTTCCTTAGGAAGATCCGGAAACGGATGGCAACCGCTTAGAAACGACACGGCCTGTGTTCGCTATGAGGCTGCAAGGGTAATGCCTTGACATCTGAGATGAGATGGAGAAGTTTCCCGCGAGGGAAATGAGTTAACCAGCCGAGCATGCTCACAGGATGCGGTGAAACGACGAGCCCTGATTGGAGCAAGTCTGGATTCAGACGCTCAGTCGAATGTTCAATGTTCTTTCGATGAACGCTTCATGCGGGAGAGAACAACAGAAGACGGCTTATACTGTTCCTACACTTTTTATATTTATGAACAATACTATGAAAGAAGATTTCAATTATCTGCTTAAACATTCAGAAAATGTTGCAAAGGAGTTCTGGAGTAGCAGGACAGATGATGCTTGGGACGATATTTGACAAGATTATTTTTATCACTTTTCTCTTACGTCACCCAATTGATTTATTCCCCGTATTCCTGAATGAACCTGATCAAAGAGGATGCTTTTTCAAATTCCAAAAATTCTTCCTTGCTTAATGCAGGGATGTTCTGCGGTTTTTTCTTTGTAAAGATAGCAAGGTCATTTGCGCCGATAGTATGGGAGATGTTGTTAAGATCCTTGTTGACTTTGTCGCCGACACTTGTAAGGATTAATATGTTCTCTCTTGATGCAATAATATCAAATGGGACTTTCTTTGTTTCCGTTGCCTTGAAGCCAAGATTTTCATACTTTGAGTATATATCTGATGATGATTGATGCGGATATTGATGATATGTCGTTAATAAATCGACCTTTTGGAAGACTTTATTGCCAACTATCTGGTACATTCTCATAGCTCTCTGCAGAGAGATTTCTGCATCCCCATTTTCATATCTTAACAACATTCTTTTAGAGACGCCGATAACACGTGATAACTTGCCAAGAGAGATATCTCCGCTTTCACGGATAGTCTTTAACTGCCTGCCTATAATCCTTGCAGTGATTCCTGATTTCTTCGATAGCATGTAAACTGGATTGTTGTCAAGATAAGAAATCAGCGTATTGACGCTTATTGTCGGAATATTGTAGCGAGTGTAAACGACATTATCTTTCAACTTTACAGTGGCTTTTTCGCTGATGATTATTGGAGAGGCGTGCAGAGCAGCTGATGTGTTGATCAATTCCTGAGTCATATCCGGCGTGACTGAGTTTGCATCTTCAAGAACCTTGATTAAGAGGATTTTATCGTCTTTTCTTGCAACTATATTAAAGCAGCCTTGCAGGGCCTTGACTATGAAGTTGTGTTTTATTAATTCCAATAATACTTGCTCTTCGATTCTTTTCATGGACAGCATATTATTTTAGCACCTTAAAAAGGTTTATCCTTTCACGGCGAAAGCTATATTAATGCAGAAAGAATTTGAAACCTCATGGGAAAAGAGAAACAAGAGAAGGTGAGCGTACACGGCGGCGCTATCAACTGGGTTAGGCTGAAATATTCCGGGCTTTATGACATCGAGAGGCTGATGACAGCTGCAAGGCAGTGGTTTTTGGATCACAAGTATCTTCTCATTGAGAGCGAGCACAGCGAGGCTGTGAAGGGCGGCGGAAAGGAGATAAGGTTTGAATGGAAGCCTGAGAGAAATGTTACTGATTATATAAAGTTCCAGTTTGAGTTTGAGGTTGTGATACTGAGAGAGGTGGATGTAGTGGTTGAGGAACAGGGAAGGAAGAAAAAGATGCAGCAGGGAGACCTGGAACTGAGATTCAGGACAACAATGGCAAAGAACTACAGGAAGACATTCAAGGGGCCTGGGAAGGAATTTTTGAGACAAACATACGAAAAGTATTTAATCAAACGAGAACTTGAGGGTTATGAGGCAAAGCTCAATTCTGAAGGGGATGAGTTTTGGGATCTGATGAAACAGGTGTTAGGGAGCTTCACGAGATAATGCCAGAGAGAGACTATGTTGCGGATGTGCTGAAAGTAAGCTACACAGGAACATTTGATTTTGATGGACTGTACAAGACTCTTTACCAATGGTTCAAGAAATACGGATATAATTTCAGGGAGTCTGATTACAAGGAGTATAAAGAAGGAGGCGGGAAGAGACTGCAGGTGAAATGGGGAGCAAAGAGAAAGGTAAGCGACTATGTCAAGTATGTGATCGAGGTTGGGCTGCAGATTGACAAGATGCAGGATGTTGCTGTGAAGAACAGGAAGAGGATAAACGGGGAGTTATCGATAACAATAACAGGTTTTATTGAAAAGGATTATGAAGAGACTTGGTCGAGGACAAGTTTCCTGAAATTTTTGAGAGAGGCTTATGATGCATTTGTGATGGGAAACAGGATGCAGGCTATGCAGGATGAATTATTAAAAGACCTGCAGGCTTTCAGGACTGAGGTAAAGGCATTCTTGAACATGCAGAAGATAGGAAGATAAGAGGAGGATATTCATGATAATGCCGCAGAAGAGAGAACAAGATGTTGAGGATAGAGGAGACAGGGGAGAGCAGAGGGTTGCTGCTGAAAGGAAATTGTACCGGCCGAGGACTACCAGCCCAATAAGAAGGAAGCCTTTTACTACAACAAGACCAAGAACTGGCACTGGAACTGCCTACAAAAGACCGATTGGCGAGCCATACAAGTCAAGAGGGGAGAAGCTTATTGCCGGGTTCTTGAAGGAGACTGGGATCAAATTCCTGTATGAATATCCTGTGATAATAATTGATGACGACAACAAGATAAGGGTTTGGTATCCTGACTTCTGGCTGCCTGAACTGAGCATTGTTGTCGAGTATTTCGGAATGGTGAATGACGAGCAGTACAGGGAGCAGATGAAGAAGAAACAAGATTTATACAAGAAACTGGACATTGACTTCATTGGACTGGATACAAACATGGTGCAATTAGACAAGAACTGGGAAAAGTTCATTGTTATGAGGATAATGGAGATAATGGACAGCAAAGCACCATTGTACAGAAGACTAGAACAACTGAAGAAAAAGTATACCTGGGCGCCTTAACAAGGACCTTGGTAGTTAAGAGAGACTTTTGACATCATTCTGTAGCAATCATTTGAATAGGTGATGCTGTTGCAGCCGCATACTGGGATGTATATGCCTGGGCAATATGCTGGCGGCTGAACGCAGACACCATTACCGCTGCATTGGCCTGGAGGGAATTCACAATATTCTCCTTGGCTGCATTGGAGATTTGACGTGCAGCTTGCTGGAACCTTTTGAGGTGATCTTGATGGTATTCCTTCCACTGCTATCATGCTTCCTATGAAGAGAACTAAGGTGATGCTTGTGATCAGAAGTTTTGTTGATTTATTCATATATCCTTTAGCATATATGATGGTTTATAACCTTTTCTTTTTTGGTTTATATTGGGACTTTTGTTCTTGGCTGAGGGTGCCTGCGGGCACGCGGATGAAACTATCTGATTATTGTTATAGAAAGGTTTATATATAAATTATACTTAATATAACTAAATAATATTGGAGGAAAACAATGGCAGAGTGCGAGACTGTAACACGAAAGTGGGGTAATTCACTTGGGATTACCCTGCCAAAGGAGATTGTGGAATCACAGCACATCAAGGAACATGAGAAGATCAGAGTTCTTGTCTTGAAGAGGAACAGCAACTTGAGGAATACTTTCGGAATTGCACGCGGAAAATGGAGAAAGAGCGCACAGCAAATAAAAGACGAGATAAGGAATGAATTGCACCATGCCTGAAACTACTTATTTCTTTGATTCTTATGCTTTAATTGCGATAGTATTGGGCAATGAAAATTATAGCAATTATATTCATGCGATTGCACTAACGACGAAACTGAACTTGTTTGAGGTTTTTTATGCACTATTAAGGGACTTAGGTAAGGAGAGCGCTGATGAGTTTCTTGATACATATCGCGGGCTTGTTGTTGACTTCAACAATGACATCATCAAGGAAGCAGCACAGCTTAGATTGACAAATAAAAAAAGGGATATGTCAATGACTGACTGCATGGGATACTGCTTGGCAAAACAATGGGGAGTTAAGTTTTTGACTGGAGACAAGGAATTTGAGCACATGGAGAATGTGGAGTTTGTCAAGTGAACTTAGATTATTTGTTGGAAGCACAGTAGTAAATTCGCCGAAAGACTTATATACATAATATGATGTATTTTAATACATAATGAAGACAGAACTTAAAATTATTAGAAACTTTATTGAAAACAGGAAGCCAAAGACCATAAGAGAAATTGCACAGCAGATAAAGGCAGATTATAAAATCACCCATACTGCAGTGCAAAGACTTGTTGAGAAAAGGATTCTAAAAGCCGAAACTGTAGGCAAAAGCTCTTTATGCGAATTAGACAAACAGCGCTATAGCGTTGAGGTTTATGAAGCTGAAAACGAAAGAAGGGATGATATTCTCAAAAACGGCAATATCAAACAGCTTTACAAGGAGATTACTTCTAAAATAGACACTGGCTTCTTTGTTCTTCTCCTGTTTGGATCATATGCAAAAGGCAGGCAGACAAGGACATCTGATATTGACTTATTGTTCATATCAAACAAGAAAAATTTTGAAGATCGAGTTTCAAGCATTCTTTCTCTGCTGCCATTGAAAACACACGCTTTAACGTTTACAGAGGAAGAGTTTATAAGAATGAAGGACGCCAAAAAACCGAATGTTGTCCATGAAGCAATAGAGCATAATATCATACTATATGGGATTGAAGCGTATTACAGGGTGAAACATGCTTGATCAACAACGAATTACAGAGGCTGAATCAAATGTACGACAATACTTGCAGGATGGCTTGCTGAAGAAGCAGACTAATGAAACTGCTAGAATAATGTACATTGAAAATGCAGACATTTCCCTGGAAACAGCTAAGAAACTTCTTGCTTTGGAAAGCAAAGACTACTTTCCTTATCTTTGGGTCATTGTTACCTCATATTATTCGATGTATTACATTGCAAATGCTGTTTTGCTGAAATTAGGCTATAAAGTGGGCGATAAGATAAGCCATAAAGTAACTGCTGATGCTATCATTGTTTTTGTCAGGAATAAGCTCAGGAAAAGCCTTTTGGAAGAATATGAAAATGTTCAGGCAGATGTCATGGAATTAATGTCGCAGCGAGCTGATGTTTTGTTGAAATCACTGGATGAAGAGCGAACAAAACGATCAAGATTTCAATACCAGATGGACGAGAAAGCTAAGAGAGGAAAGGCCATTACCTCTTTGGAACGTGCTAAAGAATTTGTGTTTGAAATGAAGAAACTGCTGTGACACAATTGCCAGTTTATAGGTCCTTTCATGTGCGTTGATTGTGCAAATTTGTTTATTCGTCTCTATGCCATCATTTCTCCTCATCTTAATTGACTGTTAATACAAGAATCAGGCATACATCACCTGTCAGGCTATTAACCCCAACAAATGGTCTCAATACCATTATCGCTTTTTAACCTATTTTTCACAGCAAACTATATATAGCAGTTCTTCTTATTCATTCCTAAGCCCGCCATGAGAATACCCAATGGAGTGCGGCGAGATGCCAATGCTGTGAGCTTGGGGGTTAGTGCCGCGGGCGAAAGAACTTTATGATTATTACGGGAAATAACCGTTTCGAGAACAAGGAAAGACAATTACAAATCATATACTTCACTATCATTCAGCATTAAACTGTAAAAAGGAAGACAAACCACTGAGGGATTAGATTACTGCCCTCTTTAATACCTTGTTCTGAGACCGGATACGTCAAAGGAAGACGACAATGAATCTATCACTGCTGGGAGGCGTTCACAATGGGAAAAATCAGCCCTGTTTCTGCAAAATATATTGTTCATGCGCGAATTCACATAGAGGGGGTAGTGGATAAGCCGGATGTTATTGGAAGCGTTTTTGGACAGACTGAAGGATTATTGGGAAATG
>CAYITV010000012.1:0-13292 GCA_964366285.1 Candidatus Woesearchaeota archaeon
TATTTTCATTAGATGGGGGAAGTTGTCTATGCATTAAAAAGCTTTTGATGACACGAATCTTCTTTTTGCTTTAAGCGAGAGGAAACCATTGGAAGAAGGTTATTAATACTCCGCCTGGTTTATATTCAATTATCTTGTCACTAATTGTCTGACTTACTGTAATGCCCCCAAAGCATGTTATAAGACCGCTTAACGAATTTTCAGCACACGTTGATGTGTATGCCCCTGTCGATGCTGGGAGAGTTGCAGATTTGATGACTAAAGTATCGGTCAATGAATTATATTCTGTTTATCATGTTGCTGATAAGACAATGACTCTTGGTCTTGATGTAAGGGAATATTTACCGTTTTGTGATGTGCTGGTGCCTACCGTACATAATAAATGCTTCTCTTGCATCTTCGCAAGCGATATTATCTTTATGAATCGTGCTGTTTGTGAAGATGTGCGTAAATCAGTCTTTCAGTATTATACTGATCATTTTGACTCGATTTGTGAGAAAGATACTTTTGTTGCAAATGTATTTGTCAATGTAACCATTAATGAAAATCACACTCCTTTTAATATGAGTTGTCAGAGTCATGGAAATTACTTCTTAAGAAGCACAGGCACAGGTATCATGAATACATGGCAAGATATAATTATCTTGATATTTTTCGTTGCTGTTGGGTTGTTTGTGTTTCCGCTTCTTTAAACTGACTTTGATTAAAGATTTTTGTGACTATTAGATTTCCTGGCGATAATACCGAGTTCATCGCATAAATTGAACGGAACTATAATTCTCTTTATTGACATTGGAATAAACTTAATTATTTTACCCACAAACCTGCTAGAAGGTTTTGGTTTTGTCATAATAGTTTCGACCTTTCTATACCTGCCAAGATGCCTGATCATCTCAACGTTGAAATTGCATTGATTCAGCAATCTTTTTATTGTTGATTCTGAGAAGTATACCAGATGCTCGTTTGGCTTAAGATGGTGCCAATATTTCCCCAGCAATCTTGAAGTGAAACTGCCTATGTCTGGAGTAACCATAAAGAGAATACCATTAGGCTTTAATATACTTGAGACCATATCCATGACCTCTTTAGGATTATGTAGATGTTCTATGATATCATTCATTATAATCAAATCAAAGAAGTTCTTATTGAAACTGCATTTTTCAATCGGAATCTGGTAAACCCTTAAATTCTTTTTTTTACAGATTTTTGCTGCATCTTTATTAATTTCTATACCATAACAATCAAATCCTTTATTTCTTGCCAAATCCAACAAAGTCCCTATACTACAACCTATATCCAAAATTTTTCCCTTATTTTTTGTGAATTTTTCAATCAGGTTCAATCTTTTTTCGAATGTGATTTTATCTTCTTTTTCTGTTTCTTTATAATAATTAACTGGTGAAATAGCATTTTCGTTGTAAAGCCTTATGCTTTCACTTCTGCTTATGCGCGGATTTACATATATCAAACTGCATGTATTACACCTAACAATCCTGAAAGAATCTTTATAAAAAACTGTTTTATATTCTGACTTGTTACATAATGGACACTTTATGCTTATCAATTTATTTTTCATTGTTTTCTTTATTGATCACAAACCTGTTTATCCACCAGATAATTGAAATTGCCCTGACTTGGAGTTTGCTTTTGATCATTCCATCGATTAAATCAAGGATTAAATGCATTGCCATTCCAACAAGAGTAACGGCAAACATGTAGAAAATAAATCTCCAATCATTAATGTAGGAGATTATTATGACTAATGCCATGAATGCCCAGAACTCTACTGTGTGGAATATGTGGAGTATTTCCCTGTTCTTTTTAGCGTTCTTGCATAGATATCGTATATGGAAACCATATGAATCTTTCAGATTCCAAAGTTTGTATTTGAATCCTGCGTAGATATAGTGATCGAAGTCGATTAAGTAACCACCTACAATAGCCCAAAGGCTGTATGGTCCTATAAAAGGCCAGAGTGCTACAGCCAATATGATGGATGTTATAAGGTGGATTGCGATTTTCATATTTGAAAAAAGAGCTTGGAAAGTGTTTTAAATAACTTTCTTTATTGTTTTTGATATGCCAGCGTACCCTAATCCGGTAAGGAAGCGGTCTCGAACAAGCTTTTTAGAAAAAAGCTTCAGCAAAAAATATGAGTAAACCGCTGCCAGAAATGGCTTGCAGGTTCAAATCCTGTCGCTGGCGCCTATTCCTTTGGTTTAGAACATAAACGAGAAAAAATGCTATCGTTTAACTGGATTAAAGAACGGTATCTTTGTTAATGTTATTTCCTTAATCAAAACATTATTTGTTTCATTTAATTCAGGTATCTTATTCTCTGGATCGATTTCTATAGTTACATTATATCTTCCTAAAGAAGGATAAGTGTGTATTAATTTAAGCCTATAAGCCTCTCGAGGATTTATTCTTTCAAAGATATAACCACCACTTCCAGTCCCATCTCCATAATCGATATTGTAGACAAAATTCTCTGTGTAGATTGTTCCTATGTTCTTTATATCGTAATCAAATGCTACTTTGTTCTTGTCTAGACCATCTTGTTGGTATGATACAAACTTAGGTGTTAGATCTGGGATACCGTTGATGAAAAATGTAAATAATTCAATATTGTTACTATCATCAAATTCATCTACAGAATTTGAAGGATCAACCTCAAAGTAGAATGTATAATTCCCGGAAAGAGGATAAACATACGTAAGATTAAGTCTTATTGTATCTCCAGGTTCAAATCCGTCAGTATATGACTTTTCTATACCAGTAGAATTTCCATCATAATCTAAGTCATAAATCCAATCAAATCCTCCAGATGGAGCATTGCATGTATTCTTAATCTCTATTAAGAAGGAAACTGGTTCTCCCGCATTCCCATAACTTAGATTATTTAACTCATGGTGTCGTGTTTCGTTGGCAATAAGGTCTGGTATTGAGTAATAAAACTTTGCATATTTTGATTCTTTGAATCCATCAGTTGTATTTGCATAGACAAAAAGATATCTATAGCTTTCCTCTGGTTGTGGTGAGCATTTATATTGACTGAAGGGATAAATATCTTTCAATTGCACTTGGATCGGGTTTATATAGTTAATTGACTTAGTTATGTTAGGTTCTTGTATAAGGTAATCATACCATACTGTATCGATAGAAATATTTTCTTCGTTTGAAACAGCAGTTATGTTAACCCAAACTATACTCGTGTTGTACACAAAATCTTCTATTGGGCTATGAATAGTGAGATTTATTGGATGCCTTAAATCATTATAGATTCTTAGTTCATCCATATTGCCTAAAAAATACTCATTTCCATAAGGATCTGAATAAGGTCTATATCCAATGTATATTGAGTCTTTACCAAATAATTGTCTGTTTTCCTGACTTGTGCTAATAAGATTGCCATTCACATATTCATTGATATAACTACCATCATAAATTAAGGTAATATTGTACCATAAATCCCCCGCTATATGAAAGCTCCCACAGCGATCTGACCAAGCTCCATCAAAGAAAAACTTACATTTAAGGTAATTATTTTCGAGATATAAATCATAAGCTTCGTCTCTAAATAATATGGAACTATACTGATTATTTGAAGGTACGTTAATCCATATTTCTACAGCAAATTTGTTTAAAGGATCTGCCAAACTGGATGGTTCTCCTAGAGGTATCATAGTATCTATATCATTAAACTGCAAAGCATATCCGGAGTAACTATTAGTTGTCCATGTTGGTGATCCACTGATAATTCCATCATTATGATTACTTGTCTCGTCATAAGCAATATTTCCACTTCCTTCATCGAATTTCCAATACCCTTGTAGAAATAATCCTTCTCCATTCACTTCAACAGAATTAAACAATAAAGTAATAATGATAGCAAAAGCAGTAAAGAATAGATTTAAAGACTTCAGTGTCGTATTAGGCATTGTTATCCCAATCCCCCCTATTAAGCCACTAATGTGTAACTTATATATAAGCATTTCTTGGCGTGGCTCTGCAGAAAGTTATTGCTAAATCATAAAATGTAGTGGTTGGTAACCATTGAAAAACACAATATAAAGGAACTTTATAAAAAGTTTCTTAGCACATAACAAAATGGCAATCATCTGGCGCTCTATCTTATGGTTTGTAACTTAAGACTTAAATGATAGAATACGTTCTTATTTCTCCAGCACAGACTCAACAATAGAACCAAATGCAGGACGCGTAATCAAAACACCAATAGTAACCCCGATGATTGTGGTAACTGCGAATCCTCTGACTAACCCAGCACCAGCGCTCCACAATGGGATCATTGCTGCAACTAATGTGACATATGCTGCGAGAATGATGGAGAATGCACGCTTGATTTTCTCCTTCCAATTAGTGAAGCGGTCTCCAGCGCCGCCCCTAAGCATCTCGTCTGTGATGACAATCTGGTCATTAACGCCTGTGCCGACAGCAGCTATTATGCCTGCTATGGATGCAAGGTCCATGTTCCAGCCTATCAATGCTGCGACACCCAGGGTTATGAAAACTTCGCTAAGGCTGATGAGCATGATCGGAAAGATAACCTTTACCTGGCGGTAGCGTATGAAGATGACCAATGCGACTGCGATGATTGCGACTATGCCGACAACTATAGAATTCTTGAGGAATTCTTCTCCAAGGACAGGGCTTACTGTATCCATCTTGGCAATCTCAATCTTGAATGGGAGAGAGCCTGTGATTAATATTGTCTGGAGGCGGTTCATGTTCTTGATTGCAGAGTCGTATGCATCCTTCTCTGTTGGGCCGTATCCTGGACCTGAGATTGCAATATCTGTTATTGGCTTTCCCTTAAGGTCTGATCCTATGTTGAGGCTGTCTACTAATCTATCATCCAAGTATAAATCAATCTTCTTCGATAGATAAAAGTCGCCGTCTCCTGATGAATTGACTTCCAAGTCCTTTGTGATTTCTGCATGGCGCTCTGCAGCTTCTTGCGTTATTGTTATTGCGAACTGGAAGGTGCATGCATACTGATTATCCGGTGTCTGGGTGCATGGAGGACGGACACCAGAGCAGCTGCCATCATTCCTGCAGACAAATGTTACATCTCTTTTTCCGCCGATGAATGCAACATCATTGCCTATCCTTGCCTCGAACTTTCCCTGCTTGGCAATCAGCTCACGGACTTCCTCTCTTGTTGCACCGGCAATCTCAATAAGGGCAAACTTATTTCCTGCAAGATCGTTTGCAGAGCGGATCTTGATGTCTGAGACGCCGTACACATTCAGCATGTTGCTTAACACGTCAATCAAATCTTGGATGTTTTGGTCAGTGATTTCCTGATCTGAAACCGGCTTTAAGAGGACACGGGTGCCACCCTCCAATTCCAGGCCCTTGTTGATGTTGCTCTTCTTTGCCTCCCCGACAACCGTTCCCGGGGGCCTTGTGATAAGCATGGGATATTCATTTTGGTCTGTCTTAAGGATGAATGTCTTCTCCTCGAAGAGCTTCTTTGATATTTCTGTCAACTCTTCAGCTGAATTTATTGGGTTGTTGTTTATTGAGAGGATTTTCATGCCCTTGTTTATCGTGGCTTTTATCTCTGAAGACGCTGATATTATCGTGAGGTTGTCATGAGCGAAGCCGAGGCTGCCTGTGGTGTTGTAAGAGAATATGCCATTGTCCGTACCTAATACAATCTCCTGCTCCTTGAATTTAAAACCACTTAAGATGCTGTTGTATTCCGGCAATGAGCTTACAGACTGGTGGTTTATTGACAATACTTGTTCTCCGGGCTTTACGCCTGCGAGCATTGCAGGAGAATCCGGCTCGATGCCCTTAATGACTATTCCTGATGCCCAGGGGTTTGGATTTATTGCTAAGAATGACATGACTATAAAGAAGATAAGAATCCAGACACGCAGACTGAAGATTTTTTTCATTGTATCCCCTTGCTTTTTGCGTAGCGGATTATTGTAGGAGCGTTCATGCAGTATGTAACTATGATGTCCATGATCAATCCGAAAAGCAGGATGATGAACATCTCCTTGATGACCTGCGATTTTGAGACGAGAAGACCTGATATAAGAGCTGCCATGGCAGTTATTGTCATTGTCAGACCTGTGCCCAAGGAACTATAGACACGCTCCATCAACGTAGATTCTTTTCTTTTAAGGGCGCGCGTCGAGAGAAGGATGTTGTTGTCAATAGAGTATCCGATTAAAAGCAGGAATGCGGAAATGCCTGTTGTTGAAACGCGGATGTCGAAGATGTCAACTAATGCAACTGCAAAGAGGATATCTGCTATGATTGAGAGAATAATATCCATGCAGGGGATAAACGACCTGTAAATAAAAATGATGACTATTGATATCAACAGGAAGGCAATCCCAATTGCTGCGAGCATCTGCCTATAGAATGAACTTCCAAGGCTTGAACCTATGATCTCAACAGAATAATTATTTTCATCCAGCTCAATGCTTAATTCATTTGACAACAGCTCCTTAAGAGCCGACTCGTCCTCTGTCGATACATCTGCTATTATGCCAACCTGCCTGCTTGTGCCAAATTCTGTAATTCTCCTTGTGCTTGCATCACCAAACTCTTCAATGAGCCTTTCCTGGAGTGCAATAAGGTTGAATTCCTGGGATGTCAGGATTGTGGTAGTTATGCCGCCCTTCAATGTGACATCCTTTTCTATGATGTCTCCGTGAGTGCGGTAAAAGTTGAATATGACTAGAATGGAGAGGATTATGATGATGATTGGGATGATCTGGAGCTTCTTGTAGTGCTTTTCATAAAAACCCCTTAGAGTCTTGAATATTGATGCCTTTTCCCCTGTATGAGGGTTTTCCATATACATGGCGTGGTCAGAACACAATATTTAAATATATCGTATCGCTGGTAAGATTGTTAAAAAGAGGCGATGTAATGGATAAACGATGGATATTATCAGGCATACTTGGCTTTCTATTTGTTGTTAGTGCTGCTTTAATTGCTTCCCAGGGGCTGCCTGGTTGGATAGAGTTAAACCTGTTTGATGATGATTACAACGAGGGGGATGCAATTGACGGCGAATTTGAGATTAATTTCACGCAGCCGATAGACCCTGATACCTTGATTGAGGCTAAATTAGGGAATTTTTTTGCAAAGAGATTGTTGACAGACATATTTGACAGCGAGGGAATAACATATGCATTCAGTTCAGGGACTTTTACAGCTGTAAATCCATCCAATTCTATCACGATGACATTTCCACAGGCAGGCGGACAATATGTATTCTTCCAATTGCCTAAGGACGTGGTTGTGAATTCCATAGACATGAGCATACACGGGACGCAGAATGGAAACAGCTATCCAAGCTTTACAACAATGGATGTTGGACTGGATGGTGATTTGGAATGGTCTTATATCGGAAGCTTAAATGGATATGGATCATTTGTGCTGCCTAATGACCTGCATGAGAATGAGAATGGCGGCAGTGCAGCATTGACTGACAAGGAGAATTATTATTGCGAGGTTATTGACCTGCCAAGGGCGAAGGATTTCAGGGTATCTGCAAAGAACAGGTTTCTGATGGCTGGAGGAAACATAAGCGCTGTGATATTAAGCATAAATTCCGGATCAACAATGCAGGGAGCTGGAGGGGCTGACAAATGCGCATTGCCAGATGCAGGAGCGAGCTTTGCTTATACTAACTGTGATGTGCATCTGCAATATTTCATTGAAGGAGAAAGATTGGTATGCGTTTACAATGATTATGCAACCCCAAGCGGCGGAGCAACGAAGCATTATCATGAATTATTGATGGACAATGGCGTGCAGAGCAATATAGATGCTTATGTGTGCGGAGCAATTGGGGGGAATGGAATAACAAACTGCGTGCAGAACGACAAGGACTTCTACATAAAGGTAAATGCTGGAAACTACAGCGGAGAACTGAAACAACAGGTGCCATTTGATGATGGACTGACTGAATTTGACTTCGTGGATGCATTGAATAATTATCTGCAGGGATGCAGTTCACAGCAATGTATAATACCCTTGAAGGTCACAAGCGCGTCAGCCGGAGTTTTGTATCTTGACAACCTGCAGCTGGAATATGGGACAAGCGCTGGAGGATCTTTCACATACACGCAATTCTATGAGGGAAGCTCGAGCGGAGGATACTTGTACAAGATTAACAATGTTGACTTAACACAGGGGAATGCGTTGATTACCTTGCCATTGGATGTGCTGAATGTTGCTGCTCCAAATGTTAATGCTACAGCAAACATGACCTTGAAGATAATCTTGAATCCAGGACCGACGGCTAATGCAACATTTATTGTGAGGAACATTGCGATGCAGCAGCAACAGAACATTGGAGAGGTGATAAAGGCGTACAAGGGAGTATTGACAAATGTCGCACAAACAAATCTAGAATTATTGAAGATGCTTGGATACAAGGACGATGTTGACAAGGGAATAAATGACCTGAATTCTTATCTTGCGCAGTATCTTGCACTTAATGGAAGCACGCAATCGCAGCAGACAAAGGATGCGATCATTGCGAACATAACAAACAAGACTGATATTTTGATGAAGCACATGCCTAAATCCTTGGTTGTGAGCAAGAGCGTGACTGACTACATAGTGCCTGGAGCGAATGACATATCTGACCAGGTTGTATTTCCAGACCAAAGAACACGGGAAATTAAAGATAAATTGTACATGTATCAGGGGCAGATAACTGTGCTTGGAACTGCTGACTATTATGTGATTGAGTTCTTTGATGGGAATGAGAAGAGAGGGACGATGATAACAAAGAAGGTAACTGGCGGAAGCGGATATGCTGTTGAGATACTGCCTGGAATAACTGCGAGCACTGTTACTTTTGATGACAATCCGGATATAGTACAATCTTCTGGACCTGCGATAGTGAGATGGATAAAGGGAGCTGGAGATGAGACATATCAGTATGTATTGCAAGGAGACAAGGTTTCAATATTGAAGGATCTAAAGACTTTAGTGATTCCGCAGGTTGTGCCTGATGTGACACAGAAGATAACACCCCCGGTTTCTTATACATGCGGGGATGGAGTGTGTGCTGTATTGGAGACTGATTCTGGAGAAATTCCCCTGGAGGATTCTGTTACGTGCCCGCAGGACTGCAAGAGAAAATATCCGATGAACACGTGGCTGGTTTCATTATTGGTGATTATTGCCATAATTTGGTACTTGAATTTTTATCATGGAAAGTACAGCTGGGATGACTTGAATAATAAACTGAAGATTGGAAACAAGAACAAGAAGCCTGCAGCTTCGACAACATCGTGGGGAAATTTCTTTGCGCCAAAAGAGAAGGTTGAGAGGAAATTGTTCATTTCACAGGCTGATGAGAGGAATGTTATTGGATACATTGAGAATGCATTGAGAAAAGGATTTAACAAATCGAAAGTCAGTGATGCATTATTGAACAAGGGATGGACAAGAGAGCAGATTGAATATGCGTTTGGAAAGGCGAAGAAGTAACTTCTAATAGATATTATCACCTTTCATTGCTTCTTTTCTTTATATTTTTTATGAATTCACTTATATCACCCTCTAAGTCTTCTGTTACTGCTTCAATGATTCTCTTCTTGCATGATAATCCTTATCATTAAGATATTTTATAGTGAAAGCGGTATTATCATATTCTTTATCATGATATAACACCCTGTGGTTTCTTGCAATTTCCCTCTTTATCTTTTCTGGTAATATATTGAATACTTGCACATCTATCTTTTCCGGAAGTTCTCCGGATATTCTTATCCTAAACTTTGTTGCATCTCTTATTGATATTTCCTTGTTGAAAACAACAGCAATATCTATATCAGACCTTCTTGTGTGCGACTTGTCAGCCATAGAACCAAAGAGAAGAATTGCTTTTACTTCTTTTTCTTTAGGATCGTGCAAGATTGTTTGCACTGCTTTTTCTATCAATTTTTTATTTTCCTGATTCTTCTTTAGGGCAAACTCTTCATGATAAGGAGCTATTGTTTTTATGAATTCTAATTTTGGCTTGATATCCCTGCTTATCCTATTCTTTTCAGACTGCGTCAGCGGAAACCCTTCTAACTGTTTTACTATGATTTCAATCTCTCTCTTCCCAAATACCTTTCTTGCATAGGGATGCTCAAATGCACTTTTAAATGTTAAAATAATCATTTTTTAGGTTATTTTAACCTTTATTGTGGTTATATTTAAATATATCGATTTTGCTTTATTCTTGGCCAGAAACATTTAATAAACCATAACTGCTTGTTTATTGGAAAGAGGCGATATGCATGAAATGGATTCTACTTGCGGCACTATTATTTATTCCACTAGTCTCTGCACAAATATGCCAGAATGGACAGGAACAGCCTTGCGGGTATAATGATGTCGGGGAGTGCAAACTAGGCAACCAGATATGCCAGAATGGCTACTGGAGCCAGTGCTTTGGAGCGAAGTATCCCGGTCAAGAGGTTTGCTTTGACAATAAGGACAATAACTGCGATGACAAGATAGATGAAAACTGCGTATGCCAGGATGGAACACAAAGAAAATGCGGCCCTGATACTGATGATGGAATCTGCAATTTCGGGATTGAGACATGCAAAGACAACATCTGGGGGGATTGCGAAGGTGCTGTTTATCCTGCTTTTGGGGACATATGCGGGAATGGGCTTGATGATGACTGTGACAAGGAAGTTGATGAGGGATGCCAAGCACAGCAGACAACAAATAATTCCATTAATAACATAGCTTCTAACACATGCTTCAATAAGATCAAGGATGGAAGTGAGACTGATGTTGACTGCGGAGGAAGCTGCATGGCCTGCCCTAGCTGTAGTGATGGAGTTATTAATCAAAATGAACTAAGAGCGCATGTGAATCTTGGCAACGGAACTTTTTCTGACTGCGGTGGATTGAAGTGCGTTGCATGCCCTACCTGCTTTGATAATATAAAAAACCAGGGAGAGACTGAGGTTGACTGCGGAGGAGAATGCAAGGCTTGCGGGACTGCGGAGGAGAATGACAAAGACAAGGATGGACTGAGCGATGAGCAGGAATTACTGATGGGAACAAATCCTTTGAATAGCGATACTGATGCAGATGGGAAGAATGACAAGATAGATACAATGGCTTTATGCCCGAATAAGATATGCGACAAGAAACATGGGGAAGATTCTGATACCTGTCCTGAGGACTGCGGAAGCGGAAAGGGAGGCATTGTGGCTGGAGTGATTGCCTTTGTATTGGTTTTATTGGCTTTTTTCATGTACAGCAGATTCAAGAAGAGTGTTTTGACTGTAAAGACTTCCGGGAAGAAGGAGCAATCTATCATGCCTGGATTTGACATTTGGAAATATAGGGAATTAGAAGAGAAGAAAAGAAAGATTAAAGAAAGCAAGACCAATATTGAAGAGAATCTTGAGAAATCCTTTGAGAAGGCTGACAGGTATTTGAAGAAGTCATGAATATCTAATGTCCTTTATATCCAAATTTTTTGTCGTATTTTTTATGATCCATGATATCAAGGACAAATGCAATGATCTTAACTTCTGTTTCATCATTTGTTAATGTGTACAGCATTCTCCAAAAATTAGACAATTCAACCCAAAAGAGATTTGTAACTCTGTATTTCTGCCTGTATTCATCAGGAATCTTATCCTTTGCTATAGGCTCGCCATAATGTGCATTTGCTTTTACCAATTATTTCTTTTTATCGAAGGAGTTGAGTATTCTTTTTTCAATTTTAGAATGTTCTGCTTCACTAACCAAATAATTGTAAACTTCTTCTGCTTCTGGAGAAAGAATTACTTTAACATCTTTCACAATTCCAGACCTCTTGCAATTGCCTTTCTCAAGTTTAAATTTGCGTTGTGTATCCATGTAATTCCTTTTAGGGTAACTGCAATTTTATTGCTCTTTTCGAGATATTCCAAAATAATCATCAGTGTATTGTGATTAACTTGTTTTGGCAATCTTCTTTTCAATTCTGCAATGGTAATTACGCTTTCATTCATATTCTTGAGCACTTCTTCTACCATAAGGACTGTGTTTAATGTCGGGGAATGTTCTAATATTTGCATATTCATCATCTTTAGTTATTAATTAATAATAAATAGATACTAATTAGTATATAAATGTTTTGGAATTGTGTTTATTGGTGCAAGGATTTCAATACCACCGTATTTAGTCCGCTAATCAAGCAAATCTCTTAAAGCGTCCTTGCTTGAGATTCTGCAAGCTACTGGAGAATTGTTTAATTAAATCGTAATCTAATTCTTTAAGCTTCTTAAGATCTTCATATTCTTTGCGTGAAATGGTAACTGTTTCTTGTGACATAAGCTGTTGTACACAAATATCCTGTATAAAACTATTCTTTTAATAGGAATATCAAATAAGTGCACTGGACGTGCACAGGTACGCCTTTCTTATGCACTGAAATGTTAAATTTTCTAAGATTTAAATAATATATAAATATTGCCCATCAAGAGAATTGAGGAGCGTTAATCTTCTTCTTTTGGTATTTTTTTTATTGCTTCTTCTATTATCTTATTATCCAATTCAGGAAAAATATCTTTAATGTTTTTTTTTATTTCTTCGAAATTCCAATAAAAACCAGTTCCTTCTACTTTTCTTTTCATACTACGATCAATTTTATCCAAATCAACTACAAAGATATATGGTTTATAACCTTGCAACATAATCAATTTTGTTCCAGGCCAATATATTTTATATTCTTCTAAAAACTTAATATGATATTCTGGTTTATTTGTAGAATAGTTGATGAACTTAGAACGAGTTTTAACTTCTATAAGATGTGTTTCTCCTGTTTTTGTATTGAATGCGATAAAATCAGGCATTTTTCTAATCTTAGTAGTTATGGGATTCACAACTTTCCCAACCATATCTTTTATGTCCTTTATGTGGGTTTCAACACCGAATTTATTACACTTCCAATCAGGCATAGAATTAACTAAGAATTCAACAATATTCTCTGCATTATTCCCTGCAAGTTTATTTTTATTAAAGCTCTCATCCATGTTAAATGTCCTCTTTAATTAAGTGCACCGGCCGGGATTTGAACCCGGGTCAACGGCTTGGAAGGCCATTATCTTGGCTGTTTAAACTCTAGCCACTAGACTACCGGTGCATACTAATGAAGGCCTTCGTTTTCCTTTTAAATATTTGTGTTTTTGATAGAAGAAACGTTTATTAACGCCATTCGAAGCAATATTCGCAATGACTAAGCTTTGGTCAAAGGAAGTGATTTCTTATTCATTCTATGACTTTGC
>CAYITV010000013.1:0-4095 GCA_964366285.1 Candidatus Woesearchaeota archaeon
GATGTAGCCGTGACTGGAGTTCAGACGTGTGCTCTTCCGATCTATGGAGCATCACAGCAACCTAGTTCCATGGCAGCAGATTGCAAAAGAAAAGAGAGCAATAGTGAAGTTTACCGCACTTGGCAAGGATGGATGCTTGGATATAGCCTCTGCAAGGTCTTTGATAACAAAAAAAACAAAGATTGTGGCTGTCGCGCATGTCTCAAATGCACTTGGAACTGTTGCCCCATTGAATAAGATTATTGAGATTGCGCATGCTGCCGGGGCATTGGTCATAGTCGACGGAGCGCAGGCAATTGCCCATAGGCAAGTTGATGTGAAGGAATTAGACTGTGATTTCTATGCATTTTCAGGGCACAAGATGTACGGGCCGACGGGGATTGGAGTCCTGTATGGGAAGAAGGAATTGCTTGAAAAACTATCGCCTTTCCTGTATGGGGGAGACATGATAAGAGAGGTAACATTTGAAGAAAGCACATGGAATGACGTGCCCTGGAAGTTTGAGGCTGGAACTCCAAACATTGCAGGAGTGATTGGATTGGGATTGGCCATTGAGTACCTTGAAAAGATTGGCATGCAGAACATCCAGGCATATGAGGAATGGCTGACACAGCATGCACTAGAGCAATTACAATCTGTGAAGGGGCTAGTAGTATATGGGCCTTCATTAGGAAAGGAACGGGGAAGCGTGATATCATTCAATATCGAAGGCATTCATTCCCATGATGTTGCAAGCCTGCTTGACAGGGAAGGGGTTGCAGTGCGCGGAGGGCATCATTGTGCAATGCCTTTGATGAGGCTGCTAAACATTCAGGGAAGCACGCGTGTGAGCTTTGGAATATACAACACAAGACAGGATGTTCATGCGTTGGTACGCGCCATTGAAAAGGCGAAGAGGGTGTTCCGCATATGAATGAGAAGAACCAAATTGGAGATGGCGTATTAAACGAGGAGCAGGAGATTTACAGAGAGAACATTCTTGACCATTACAAGCATCCACGCCACGCCGGCATTTTGGAAGATGCCACACATCGCTGCCGAGAATTGAATCCCCTGTGCGGAGATGAGATTGAGGTGCATATCAAGGTTAACGGGTCGCAGACAATTGAGGATGTAAGATTCCAGGGAAGGGGCTGTGCGATCAGCCAAGCTTCAATATCCATGCTGGCAGATAAAATCATTCACATGCCCGCAAGTAATGTCAAAGCATTGACAAGAGATGACATATTGAACATGCTGGGAATTCCAATCAGCACAGTCAGAATGAAATGCGCCCTGCTAGGATTGAAAGCAGTGCACAAGAGCTTAGGAGTATAACATGACAGATGTATTAGAGATTGTTGACTTGCATGTTAATGCAGAAGACAAGAAAGTCGTGAATGGAGTTTCCTTAAGATTAGAAACTGGCAAGACCTATGCTTTGATGGGGCCAAATGGATCCGGAAAGAGCAGTTTGGCTCATGCTTTGATGGGACATCCAAGATACAAGATAACAAGGGGGAAGATCTTGCTTAATGGCGAGGATATTACTTATCTACCAGTGCATGAAAGAGCGAGGAGAGGACTATTTTTATCATTCCAATACCCTGTAGAGATCAATGGGGTAACAGTAGCAAATTTCCTAAGGACTGCGTTCAATTCCTTGCATGAAAAGAAGCTTTCTGTCGTGGATTTTCATACATTACTGAAGGAAAAGATGAGGGCATTGCATATGGAGAGCTCATTTAGCAAAAGATACCTCAATGAAGGATTTTCCGGAGGGGAGAAAAAGAAGACAGAGGTTCTGCAGATGAGCGTGCTTGAGCCGAAATTTGCAATCCTTGACGAGACTGATTCAGGGACTGATGTTGATGCGTTGAAGATCATAGCACAGGGAGTAAATGCCATGAAGAACGGGAAGAGATGCTTCCTTGTGATTACGCATTACCATAGGATGCTGGAATATGTCATACCTGATGAGGTCTATGTAATGCATGACGGCAAGATTATTAAACAAGGCGGAAAGGAACTAGCACTGCAGATTGATAAGCAGGGATATGACTTCATTCCGCAGAGGGTGACTGCATGATTACCAAAGAAAAAATTATTGCTGCATTGAAGACGTGCAATGATCCAGAACTGAACATTGATATATGGACTCTTGGATTAATTTATAAGCTGGATGTCCAGAAAGAGGATGTTAAGATAGACATGACTTTCACAACTCCATTATGCCCTTATGGACCAATGCTAGTGGAGCAGATCAAAAATGCCTTGATTAACATCGATGTTAAGAATGTTGATGTTGAGGTTGTTTTTGATCCTCCCTGGAAGCCAAGCGAGGAAGTGAAAGAGATGCTTGGGATGGCTGAATAAGATGGCATTAGGAGATATCTGTCCGGATTGCGGAGCGAAACTGCATGAAGGAGAGCATCAGTTCAAGGATGGGAAGTATAATGTTAAGTATTGCAAGAAATGCGGGTTTAGGACTGAAAAGCCTCTTTCTTAGCTTATTTTGTTGTCATTCTTTAGTGGTTGCAAATGGAAAGATTTATAAATGAATTATGTGGTATATTGCTGTATGATCCTATCAGACTATATTTTACAGGAAATTGATAGAAAAGCGGTTCTTGTTGAGACAGGACACCATGATTCCGGCCTTGTCCGTGCGATTCAAATTGCACTTTATCAAGATTCTCTTGTCCATTCTCATGAGCTAGAAACAGGAAAAATGACGAAGAAGATTAAGAGAAAGATTGATGGGGAAGTACGGCGTCATAACGGACATCTTGAAGATGGGTGGAAATATGCCACAGCAAACTACCATGGCGAGCTTACTCATCCGCTTATCCTTAAAACCGCATCAATTATAGAACCTGTTAATGAAACAGAAAGTTATCGAAATGTTGCTGTTCGTGTAAGCGGTTTTGATTCAGTTATGACTATTAATCCTCTAAAGATAGAACGGCATCTTAACCTTTTGCTTCCACATGTTAATGACCATGAACTCCATGCTGTTGAAAGAGCATCCCTTCTTCATCTTCATTTTGCACGGATTCATCCCTTAGTCGATGGCAATGGAAGAGTTGCGCGTCTACTCCAAAATGTTATATTACGCCATGAGGGATATGCACCTGCAACTATAATGAGAGAAGAACGTTCTTTTTATCAAGAGCTTTTGCGAGATGCGATGCGAGGCTACATTGATCGTGAATCGCAGTCTACTGCTGAACAGACATGGGAATCTTTGAAAGGCGTATCTCCTGCTGAAGAGAGATTTTATCATTATATCGCATCAAAAGTCAACATTGGCTTGGAAAGCCTTCTGACTGCTATCGATGACTTGCCATGCTTCAAGGTTGAATTTAATCACAAAGTCGAACCAGGAGTGGCTTATACTGCCAAGAAAATGCTTCAAGAATATTTCAGACAACCAGGACGTGTTGGCCAAGCGCGATTGGTTGACAAAAGAGGACTAATTGAAGTGCGGGGAGAAATAAACCCTTGCATCGTGAAGGGCATTCTTGACAAGAAGTACAAAGGAGATTATACCCTCTCAGCTTACAATCTAGCAGAAGAAGGGGTTTAGACAAAAATGGCACTTGACATTGATGTAGGATTTGAGAAGCAACCCAGAGGCTTGGAGAGTTTTCTTAAAAATGAGAAGTATTTCCCCGAGCGCGTTAGAGGATTAGGACCAAACTGCACATTTTATACGAGAGAATGCAACACCTGGCCAAAAGTGTTTTTTTATAAAAAGCCAGTAAAAGTTGAAGAAGGAGATGCACCAAATTGGGGGGAAGCGGGGTTTCATGTTGTTGCCGAAGTGAATATTAATTACCCAGCCCATGACGACAATGCTATTGATGAAGCTGAAAGATTGTCTCGAAAGTTGATAAAAAGGTTTAATGGCATTCTATACGACCCAGATCTTGATAGTTATTTCAGAAAAGATGATCTTTAAATTTTTAATAAAAACTTTAATAACTGCTTAAAACTTTTATTTCACAAATTCCACACTTTCTTTTCCCTCGAACTTCTGATCTCCAGTCAGGAATCGCATGTTTTGCTGGAGTGAAAAGGCATATCCCATGCAATCAATGTAGCTTAAATCGC
>CAYITV010000013.1:4105-12729 GCA_964366285.1 Candidatus Woesearchaeota archaeon
TTTTTTGTTTGTTAATTTGAACTGCATAGCGCCTGGGATAATTTGGCTAGGAATGTTAAGAGCAACGCTTGACCATAAAGCCAAGTAACTATCAGCGAATTCCTCCCCATAATCTCTAATGAGGCAATAATAAAGCTCTATTAAGTTTAATGTGGATGTTACAAGCAATTGATCAGCATAATGCCGATAAGCAGGATTTCCCCCAATAATTTCCAGCAAGGCATAAGTATCGCAAAAGTAAGATTCAGTGTTCATCATACCCTTCATCGATCTCCTTCATCACTTGCTGTGTTGGTTTCTTGAGTTTTAACGTACCAAACATCTTCTTGATTAAAGGATTTGGCGCTGCAGGCATGAGAAGCACTGTGAATTCCTGCTTGGGCTTGATATGCGCCTGCTGTACTATTTCGTTCGGGATAATAATTCCTAAAGAGCTTCCCCATTTCTTTGGTTTGGCATTAAATTGTTCCATATCATTGAATATAACTTAGTTATATATAAACCTATTGAGAGAAAAACCGGAAATTACTTTAAGCTGAACGGAAAAAGGATTGAAAGCGAGAGAGGTATTCCGAGAAAAGAGTCTTTTTCCGGAAATCTTTACAATGGTTTCGGATGGTATAAAATGTCGCATAATGTATGTTATATGCACTTTTAGGGTTTAATACTATAATGTTGTAATTATTGCTTAAAAGTTTTAGTCTTCAAGCAACAAGCCTTAAAACACTGAGATGGAGAGCTTATTTGATGAAAGGCAAGGAATTCTGCAGGGATTTGGTTGTTGGATCTTTGATAGTAGCTGTTGGTTACCTTATCTGCCCGAAGGATAAATGGGATGCGATGACGCATAAACTAGCTGTGTGGATTAAACCAGATGAAACCTTGCAGGATGTCAGACGCAAGAGTCATATGAGCAGATGGCATCGGTTTGGGCCTGATAAGGAGATAAGCCCATACAAGATCCTGAATATGCAGCTTGAAGGAAAATTATCAAAATGCCAAGGTATGAATATAATGCCTTATTTAAGGGAACACCCTGGCACTTTGGAGGGATATTTCAATGCTTTGGAGAATATCATAAATGTTGATTTCTGCGTTGATTCCAACATAAGGGATCTTTCTACAGACAATTACTTTTCAAAGGAAAGCGAAAAGACAGAATATCGCTTACGCACGTCAGTAGAGGTCATGTTTTACTCCTTTGGCTTACATTCGGAAATCTTAGATCAAAAAGATGGAAATTGCGTGGATATTTGGAGCAACAAAAAGTTTTAATCTTTGCTTACAAGATTAAGTGCTAATAATCTTTAATTAATAATCATAACTTTCTGTTTAGAGATTTAAGAAGATTTGTCAGCTGATGCGAATTGATGGATTGATCTTCGGCATGCTGGCTTATTGTCTTGCTATAATCAATACCATAACCGATTGAATGCAAGCCATAAACTTCCATCTGCTTGATAATTCGCTTGGTTTCTTCTGTGTTAAGATCGAATATTTCACCCAATCTCGTCTTGTGCGTGATAACAAAGTTTCTTATTGGCCTTTTCTTTTTCATTTTTGTTTTTCTGCATTATTGTTTTTCTACACTTAATACAGATATTTCTCCAGATGGTAGAAGAGTATAAGTAAACAAAACATAATTACCAACATTCATAGATTCTGTTGTTGGAACGTATACCACTCGATTATCAACTTGGACAAAAAACCCATTAACACCAACGTATATAATTCTACCTGATGAGCTGATTGAATCACCTGCATTAGTATTTATTTCGGTATTAGTATTGCCATATCTTTTTGATATTCTGTTTCCCAATCTTTCCCATGCATGGTTGTGTTCTGGTGTAAATCCTCGCGTTTCACCATATTGCGCATCATCTCTTACTCCCCTTACGCTATACCCTGCCGTGCCTGATATCTGCTGCTTTTCTCCAACCCAAGAGAGAAGAGCAACACCAAGAACTACCAAGATGATTGTTATAGCAAATTCCTTACTCTGATTAACCTCTTTTTTCATAGCACCTTATACCTCTCTTGTTTATATAAACGTTTTTATTTTGTATGTTTTGATTATTGCTTAAATGTTTTAATCTTTTTTATTGGCCTTTAATATGATTTTTTTGAGCTTGGATTTTTTTGTTTTTTCAAATAGGTTTAAGCCTTTTTCTGTTATTGAGAGGTATGTAAGCTTACCTCTTCTTTTCTTTTTCACAAGGCCTGATTCAATCAATATGCTCGTGTATTCTGAAAGGGTTGAACGCACCTTGTCATATGCCTTGTCTGGGTAAATTTCCTGGGCCAATGCTTTGGCAGTAATCCATTCCTGCGATGATTCATATAGAAGCGTGCCAAGACGCAGGAACATGGCCTTTTGGGTGTCTGTAAGATCGTTAAGTATTTTTGGGGATTCTTCAGATTCTTCGTATTCTTCTTCGTCTGTAATAACCACACGATCTTGTCTTTTTGTTGTTTTAACTTCCTGAGCTTCCTGCATGTATGTTAGAACTTCACCGATCTCTTCTATCCTTGATTCGATGTTTTTTAATCTATTTTCGTGATCGCTTTCGCGGTCTTTGAAATAGCTTAACCAGTCTTTTGTTGCCTGCATATCTTTTTTTATTCGTTGAAAGGATTCTTTTAGATTATTGTTAATATTTTGGAGATATACCGAGCTCTCTGGATTTTCCCTCTTTTTAAAGAACCACATACCTTAATGCCTGCTGTTTGTTTTATTTAAATGTTTCGTAGAACCGTCGTAGACGTTTGTAGACTGTTCGTCGACGTTTCGTAGACGTCTGTATTTGGCAGTCGACGCTTGTTTTTTGAGGTTTTTAGTGGTTTTTGAGGGTTGGTTAGACAAAATGAAGAGCTAGAAAATAAAGGAGTGATAACAAATGTGGTCTTAAAATAGAGTTTTTGATGGTTAATAAAATGAGAGACAGATAAGGGATGACATAGGTACGTTAAAAGAACGATACAGATTTTAGAGCATATATAGAGATTAGTGAGATTTGACCTAAGAGATAGATAAGAGAGAAGAGGGGCATTTTGATCTTGTTTTTTAATAAGTGAGAGACGGCAATTGAGAGAGATGATTATTAGTATTTTCTGCAAGTGAGTTTTAGAATGAACAGAATAGGAGGGCGACCTATAGAAATGAAATGCTTATCTTAAGTGAGGGTTTAAGCAAAGGAAGCGGATAGATTGATTGTTTCGAGAAAAGTGAGGTTTCTTTTGGGAGATGATCCTGAGACTGAATAAAGGAACATGGCATAAAAAGAGTGAAAATATGCAAAAAAAGAAGGTCATTTTAGCCTTTGTTAGACAAAAGTGAGAGTTTATGGGATAAAATAAAGATTGTAGATTTTTATGCGGAATCCAAGAGGGTTTTTTGGTTGTGAGGATTTTGATGGACTTTTATCAGTTTTGAGATCAAGTTAAGGTCATGAAGGTCTTTTTGGATTGAAAGCGAGACTTTCTTGTTGAAGAAGCGATTCTTTTGCAATGGGATTTTCTTCGAGATTAAGCGGTTTACGACGTTCCTTATTGATGGTTCGGAGATGTTTAGTTTGTTGGCTAGATCAGTATATGTGACTTCAGGGATTGTTTTTTCCAGCTCGAAAACAGCTACAAATACTGAAAATTCGCGGTCTGTGAGGTTCTGGAAGGTAAAATTAAGCTTTTTAGAGAGCTCTGAGATTGTTGACTGGATGCTTGGCATTGTTTGGGATTGTTGTTCATTGTTGTTTATTGTTGATGATTGTTGATGATTGTTGTTTACCCCCTTATTTCCAGTGGAACTTTTAAAAAAAGGTCTGTTATTGTCTTTTATTTCAGAAATAAAGCGATAAATCTCTTCTATTTTTGATTTTAAGTCTTTTAATTCTTTATTTTGTTCTTCTAAGGCTGTTTTAAGTGCCAGGATGTCGTCTTTTACCCTTTGGAAAGAGGACTTGATCCTATCATCAGAAACTGTGTTTTCTGGCATAAACTTGGTTTATCTGCGTTGTTTATATCCTTTTCTGATTGTTTGGCATTGTTTGGGATTGTTGCGGATTGTTGATCATTGCTTGGATTTTCTTAAAAACATTGATAATATCATCAGAAATGGGTATTCCGGCTTCTATTGCTGTTTTAGCGAAGTGCTTGCTTACCTTCTGCATGTTGTCTTTTGGCGGTTTGTAATAAAGAAGCTTCTTCAGCGTTTCTTCACACATTAATCCTTGATTCATCTCTATGCAGGCTTTCTTATTGGTTTTTGCGTTGATGATTGTTGTTTGGTCTAGATTAATTTCAATATCATTGTTTTTGAGCTTATCCGGGCTTATTTCGTTGAAATCGTGGTTTATGAGCTCGGTCTTGATTATTTCCCTTAATGAATCCTGGAATGATGATTCCGGGGCTATAACTGGCAGATTATTTGATTTTTTATAGAACTTGTAGACGCGGCCAAGGTATTTTACTATCTTCTGCTTGGGGTGGGATTTTCTTTGTTTAATAACTGCTAAATATGCATAGGTGTATGTGTTTTTGGATTTGTTTGTCCTTGTTTTGGTTCTTATGTACATGGGTTATGGGCACTATATTCATTATTAAATGCTTATTGGTTTTAGAATGATTAGGATGCCTTTGCAGCAGAATTAATATCTTCCCTTGTCTTGATCTTTGGTATGGGGACGTGGAATGGGAGTTCTAGATCCTCTTCAAGACGGAGGGCTTTGATGTTGCATTTTGATAATATATAATTGAATACCGGGGCTGCTATCTCCTTCTTTATCTTCTTGTTTTTATTCCAGTTTTCAGTTATTTCTTTGATTGTCTTTTGATCTGCCATGTAGAGGACGTTACCTGCTATCTCTATGTCTGCTATGTTTGGCTCGTATTTTACTGTGAATTGGAACTGCATGTTTAATGCTTTTTCCTTGCTTAGAGAAGAGATTGCTTCTTCAATGATATTTGTTACCTTTAGGTTATTCTTTGCTTCTACAGGGCCTTTTGGCTTGTTCTTCTTTTGGATTGATATCTTATCCAATCTGTAGTTGACTATCATGGCTTGTTTGATTATTTGTTTTGGTTATATAAATGTTGTTGTTGAATGATTTTTATAGAGGATAACGTGTTGGTTTGAGACTTTTGTTTGAGGGGAAGAGATTACTAGATGACGGATGCTTGATTCTTTGGTTTGACATAAGATTGATTTGTTGATTGGATGGCATACAAATGTTTTTACTCAGAAGTTACTCGGAAGCCGGCGAAAGATATATATATGTATTGCAACAAAATAGCTATGGAAAACAGAGGTGTTGTGTTAATTGTTGTCCTTGTTGTTGCTTCTGCGATTGTTTTAAGTTATTTCGGTGAAGAGACTGGATATGCAGACAAGACGACGGGAGAATATTCAATGACTCAAGCATTTATACCAGATTGCACTTGTGATTCGGATGTTTCGTGTGAAAAAAAAGAAGTGTGCAATAAACGTAACTGTAAGGCTGGTGAGTTCAAGACAGGTATATGTGAGAAGTCAAATAAACCCCATTGTGAATGTAGGTATGATTCAGATTGTTTGAAAAATTATTATTGTAAGAATGGAGTTGATTGTTCGTATGGCACTACTGCCAGTGAGTGGTGGAAGGAAAATATTGATGGTGTCTGTAAGTTAAAAGATAAAGCCATTAGCATTTATTGAAAATACCTATTCTTTCATAATCTTCTTGAAAATATCTTCCTTGCCTTTCCAAACTAAAGCTGATTTGAGAACTTCTTGAATATTTGAAGCCGGGATTATGTTAATCTTTTTCTTTTCCTCTGGCGAAAGCAAGATGTCTTTTTCATTTGCTCTTGGAACAATGACGTTTGCGATGCCTGCCTGGATGGCTGCCTCGACTTTTTGTGTAACACCACCGACTGCAAGAACTTCTCCTCTGACTGACAAGGAGCCTGTCATTGCTGTGTCCTGACGGACTGGAATTTTTTTTAGTGCAGATATAATGGCTGTGGCAACAGCTATTGAAGCTGAATCTCCTTCCACACCGCCGTGCTCTGATGCTGTCTGGAGGAATTGGATGAAGATGTCATACTTTTCCTTTATGTCCTCGCCGAAATATTTTAATATAATCGCAGAAACATTCTTTACTGCTTCCTTGGCAATTTCACCAAGCTTACCTGTTGCGATGAATTCGGATTTTTTACCGCCTGGAGTGACTTCGGATTCGATAGGCAAGACAAGACCGGAGAAATAAGTATCTGAGCCGAGCACGGCAAGGCCGTTAACACGACCGACACGCTCTCCCTGTGTGACTATCACTTCGTATTTTTTCTTGTTCTCAATGTATTTGTCAACAATCTGCTGCTCTAATGTACGGGCGAGGATTTTGGCTTTTTTAACGTGCTCTGGGAGAACATAATGTGCTTTCTCTTCCAAGGCCAAGTCACCTGCCGCCCGGACTAATCCACCAAGCTCCCTCAAGCGGAGAGTAAGCTTTTCTGATGTGCCTGCGCGGACTCTTGCTTCCTGGATGATAAAATCAATTGCTTCCTTGGTGAAATGAGGGATTTTTTTGTCTTTAGCGACCTCTTGTGCAACGAAGACTGCAATCTTGTCATGGTTTTCTGGTGTGTCTGGCATGGTGCTGTTCATCTGAATTTCATATCCATAACCACGGATCCTGGAGCGGAGGGCTGGGTGCATTTTTTGAATTGTTTCGTTTGTGCCTGCTGCTACTAAGATAAAATCGCATGGACATGGGTCAGACCTTACCATTGCACCTGAGGATCGTTCTGACTGGCCTGTAATAGGGTATTTCTTTTCCTGCATGGCTGTTAATAATTCTTGCTGGGAATGTGTCTGGAGATTGCCTATTTCGTCGATGAAGAGGACTCCTTTATTCGCCTTGTGGATTATGCCAGGAATCAGGCGCTCAAATGCTGGAGTTCCCAATCCGCCAGAGTTTTTGCAAAGAATGCCATTTACAAAGAGGTTTCCTGTCTCTGTGGTGAGATTGTATAAATAACCATTGTAAGGAACCTTTTCTATTTTTTTGATGCGCTCTGTGGAGAGTTTCATCTTTGTGGCTACAGGATTGTAATCTTTTTAAAGGTAGTGCTTTGCTAGTAGAAAAAATTATTCTTCGTCTTCTAATTCTTCTATATTTATATCATCGATATTGATCTTGAGGGTTTTAAGCTCTTTTTGCGCTTCTTTTTTTGTTGTGTTCTTATGCAACTCAAGAGCATAGATTGAACCATAACTTTCGCTCATTTTCCAGCCAGAGGACTGCAACTTTTCCAAGATATCGGCAACGTTGTGAAGGTGGTTTCTTAAGTCATCACCACTTTCCCTGATTATTTTGGGATTGATGTAGGCTTTTCCTTCTATTGGCATGCCCCAACTTGGCTTCCCATACAACCAAAGACTAATATTTATCATTTTATTTCACCCTGCAAATTATTACACTCCACTCCTTAAAGAAGGTTTGGCAGAAAATCCCGGATTTTCCTTTGTTGTTTCTATAAATTATGCTATTTTTTCTGAAAGAATTTCGAATTTATGGTTCGGATGCGAAAATCTTGTGGTAGTCTTCGAAATTGAAAGTCGTTGGTATAATTTTTATCATCGCATCCTACAACCTGATGTATTTTAGTTCTTCGTTCATACTTTTTCTTCTTTGCCAATCTCTGATTGTTTTTTCTAGCTTTTCTTTTTTGTATTTACAATAATTTATGACAACGTTGTCGTAAAAATATTTAAAAGTACTTAATGTTGATTTAGTTGGCAGGTTAAGTATATTCGTATCTTCCCATTTACTGATGTAAAGCTTATTTGTTTCTATGCCTTTCATTATAAAATATTTTCTTATTTGCTCTAAAAAGTCAATCCTATTTTGCTTGAGATGATCTCTCCCAGTTATCCCAACAGTTATGGGATTTGGATTTCCACTTACGTATTTTGGAATACTGCCATCACCACCCATGATAGAACCAAAAAAGTGGTCTGCTATCTCTTCTGATAAAAAAACCCATGAAGGGATTATGAGCTCCATTCCTGATTTTCTGCCTATTGGGGAACCTAATGCCTGGAAAAACCGAATAACATTCCTATTTGTGTTTTGGTAACACCAAGAATGACCATACTCACCACCTTCAATTATTCTTGAGTTTGCTTCTATTTCCGAGCCAAATAGCACCTTGAGATCTTCCCCAAATTCCTTAACAGCTTCGAGTTCTGAACTAGAAAGAAATATTCCATTAAGATTTTGGAATATTCCTCCATCGCTGAATGTAGCACCAGCAATCTTTGCTATGATCTTTAGCTTGGGATGATCTTGTGGTAAGGGAATGAGAAATCTTTCTTTTAACCAATTGGCTGTTTTAATCGGCTCAGGCATTGCATTGCTATGATGCCAATATCGTGTTGTGTGTATTGGCTTGTTGAGCAATTTTGACAATTTTTTGTAGCCTAATTGAGGGTTTTGTTGTTTTACTTCTTTGTATTTTAGATATGTCAACGAGATGTTTTGGTTTCTTTTTGGGTAGGTGTTAATAATATCCTGCTCTGAAATGATTGTCGTGTTGTTTTCTTGCTGCATTCATTAGAGAAATGTCTTATTCTTTATAAACAAGAG
>CAYITV010000014.1:0-11459 GCA_964366285.1 Candidatus Woesearchaeota archaeon
AATTACAACAAGGTTTGATGAAAACCATATTTTCAGCTTTATGGGAGCGATACACGAGGCAGGGCATGCATTGTATGAAAGCGGACTGCCTGAAGAAGAAGCGTATACTGTGCTTGGAGATGCGCCTAGCTTAGGATTGCATGAATCACAATCAAGATTATGGGAGAATGTTGTTGGAAGGGGAAAACCGTTCTGGAGATTTTATTATCCAAAATTCAAGAAGGCCTTTGGATTGAAGAATGGATTTGACGAATGGTACAGAGATATTAACATGGTAAAGCCTGGACTAATTAGGGTAGATTCTGATGAGGTGCATTACTGCCTGCATATAATATTAAGGTTTGAGATTGAGCTAGCCTTGATAGAGGGAAAGTTGAATGTAAAAGAACTGCCAAATGCGTGGAATGAAATGATGGACAAGCTTATTGGGGTTAAACCTAAAAATGACAGCGAAGGGGTCTTGCAGGACATACACTGGTCTCATGGCTCATTCGGGTATTTCCCGACGTATGCAATCGGCAACATTTATGCTGCGCAGCTGTATAACAAGGCTTTGATTATGCATCCAGACATTGAAAGAAAGATTGAGAAGGGAGACTTTACAATGCTCAGGGAGTGGCTTAGAAAGAATATTCATCAGATTGGAAGCAAGTATTTTGCAGATGAGATTGTGAAGAAGGCATGCGGAAGGGGATTGGATCCTGATGCGTATGTTTCTTATCTGAGCAATAAATACGGCGAAATTTATGGTTTGTAATATTTTTTATCAAAACAATTTTCACACATATTATCATGCCAGTCTCTTTGATGGGCTGATATTTTCTTCCCGCATTCTTTGCAGTCATAGTTTACATCTTCATCGTGCTTTTGGTGGAATGTTTTCATCTTCTTTTCAAGCTCTTTACTGCTCATAGTTTCTGTAAAAGATCCTTCTTTCCATAAATTATCTTCTTTTTGTTTGTTCTTATTGGCGGCTGTTTTCATTTTAATAATAATGGATAATAACCCGGCGTTAATAAAGATTTCTTTTGTTGCTTTATTTCATTCGTGTTCCTTGTTGAATCTTTTCTCAAATTCTGTTAAACTCTTCTGCGCCTTTGCAAGATTATGATCCTGCCATGTAACCCAGCTTTTCCTGAATATACCTGGATATTTATCCCAGTTCTCTTTTAGGAATTTCTGGCAGACTTGATTGCTTGAATAGCCACTGCCAATGCTTTGGCCTGTCATCTGCTCGATGGATGCTACTTCTTCTTCTCTTTTTACTTTGGCGAGGATTGAGGCTGCGCTGACTATTGGATATGTGACATCTGCCTTGTGCTCAGCTATTATTTCTACATTATGATCTTCAATCAATTCCTTTAGGAAACTTGTGAACTTCTTGATGTTCGGGCTTGGGCAGTCAAGATAGACCTTGTCTGGACCTAGTTCGTTGACAATCTGTGCTATCTTATGCGCTTCAAGCCAGTTGAGGTTCATGTTTTTTGATTTTGACAGAACTGCTTCATCGATTTCTTTTGGAGGGATGACAATGATCTTGTATTCGTCTGCTAATTTTCTTATCTCTTCTGCCAGCTTGATGCGTTTTGGATGGGCTAATAGCTTAGAATCCTTGACACCTAATTTTTTTAGAGCTTCTAATTTAGATCCTTCTATCATCACTCCTGCTATCATTAATGAACCTACGACTGGGCCTCTGCCTGCTTCGTCGCAACCTAATATCATTGCCATATTGGAAAAATTATTTAGTGGACATAAAAAGGTTTCGTATGTGAAATTTTCCAAACATTCCGGAAAAAAAATCGATAGCGGAGGGAGGATTTGAACCTCCGACCTCCGGGTTATGAGCCCGACGGACATACAGGCATTTTTGCAATGTCTCCTGGCTGTCCTATTGCAGTTTGTAAGGAGTTCCTTAACAAATCCCCGCTATAAACCAGGAGTCTCATTTAAATGAGCAGTATGAACTCTTTTAAACCTTTCTACGTTCTACAAATCTATGGACACAGTATGGCACGCTTTCTGGACGTATCTGATCTTCCGTAGGAAGAAGTATCTTCCCTTGACCTTGCTTGGGGCTGTAATTCCAGATATTGCCAACCTATTTATGATGGGCCTTAATTTCCTGCTTTATGGATTCACTATGGAAACTTATGGAGCGCCAAAGATACCTGCTATCACTTTATATGCCAATTACGCAATGCACTCAATTTTACTTATTGCCTTGCTTGGCATATTTTGCTATTATCTTGCAAGACCACTACTTCCATTAACCTTTGGACTTGGCTTTCATGCTATAATAGATTATGCAACACACAATGCAGATGCTTATCCGCCTTTTTTTCCATTATCGTTGATAAAGTTCCCATCGCCTGTCTCTTATTGGGATCCAGCACATTACGGCTATGCTTTGATGCTGGTAAATCTTGTATTGGTCAGCATAGCTTTTTGGTATCTATTTAAAACCTTGAAGAAACCATCATATGCAGAGATAGGACTATTCGTGTTTGGCGTGATTTATCTGTTATTGCTTTCTTGGTTTTATCTTGCAAACCAAAGAATCTATGAATTAATTGTAAATGGCGTATTACCATTGCTATTGTTTGTTGTTATCTTATCTCGCGGAATTGTATCTTATCTTGGCTCGCAGCGTATGAGCTGACTTTTGATTGTAAATTTAACTGGCAGGAACTTCTCGATGACTTGTGCATTTGTCTTTATGTGATCGGTAATTTCAACTGATTTCACGCTGCCTGAGCGTTTCAGTCCCATGTAAACCATCAACTGGTCTGCTGCATACTTGTCAACACCATCTGACTGCGTCAGTAATTTAATCTTTTCCGCACATTCTTTTCCTATATCTTCTGCTCTTTTTGTTCTTTCTCCTATCACATCGGCACCAACATTATAATTTTCGTATCTTACATTTGCATGGATGAAGCCACCAGTAGAATGAGTGTCAACATATTGGGAATTGATATCTATCGGTTCATTGAAATTTTCCTTGAAGCCTTTCATGATTCTTTCAAGAACATTTCTTTTTTGGAGATCGTTTGAGACAATAACATTGGCATTCATGCTCTTTAATGATCCTCTTTCTGCAAAATTAATATTATTTAATTGAACGCATGGCTTGACAGTACAAGCAACAATGCCATTTCCTTTTGGGTAGAAGCCATATTTTTCAACATGAAAATCGATGTTAATGCCAATCTTTTCCATAAAATTACAGAAAACGTTCTGGAAATACATGCTTCCAGGGCACCATAATGTGTCTGTGCCGCCTTTGATTGTGAATGTGCTTGATTTTTCCTCTCGAAGGCATGCTGGAATCAGTGTTTGCAGTATAAGAATTGTTGAACCTGCAGTGCCTATGTCAAATGTGAACGAGCCGCCTTTGATTTCATTTGGCTTGAACACTAAATCATTGCTGCCGATGTTGTCGCCTTGCAGATCTGCGTTGCACAGTTTCTGCATTGCATGGACTGCTGTAAGATGCTGAGGCTTTAAACCGCGTTCCTGGCGCTGGCCTCTTATCTTTGTGATTTCGAAGGCTTTTCCTGTAGCAGCTGACAATGACAGGGCAGTTCTTAATAACTGGCCTCCGGCATGCTGTCCATCGATTTCGATCATGTGATTATTAGATGATTTTTGATTTATATACCTTGTTTAACTACAAATTTCCAAGGGGGAATATTTAAAAAGATGCTAGACAGGGATATTGATTGTGAAAAAGAGCGGTTTTAGGGTAACTCCATGGGAAGTCTCTGGGAATGTTGATTATGAGAGGATAATAAGGGAATTTGGTGTTGAAAAAATAACGCCTGCAATCAACAAGAAGATAGAGACTTTAGCTGGAGATTCTAATCCTTTGCTGAGGAGAGGCATTTTCTTTGCTCATAGAGACCTTAATTGGCTTTTAGGGGAGTATGAGAAAGGCAATAAATTCTTTTTATATACTGGAAGAGGACCTTCAGGACAGATGCATCTTGGACATCTTCTGCCATTGATATTCACAAAGTGGCTGCAGGATTGTTTTGATGTAGAACTTTGGATACAATTTACTGATGATGAGAAGTTTTTTTTCAAGAAAGAACTGGATTTTGATACAATAGAGTCTAATATGAAGGACAACATGGCTGATGTGATTGCACTAGGATTTGATCAAAAGAAGACGCATTTCATTGTTGATACTTTGCATGCCAAATTATTGTACAAGGAAGCTTGCAAGGTTGCAAAGAAGATAACTTACTCGAATGTGAAGGCTGCTTTTGGACTGAATGACCAATCGAATATCGGGATGATATTTTATACTGCGATGCAGGCAGTTCCTGCTTTTTTACCTTCTATCATTGCGGGAAGAAATATTCCATGCTTGATTCCACATGCAGTTGACCAAGATCCGCATTTTAGATTGACAAGAGACATAATGCCTAAACTTGGATATCATAAACCTGCTTCAATACAATGTTCTTTCTTACCGCCGTTGACCGGGGTTTCTGGAAAGATGAGCTCCTCTGAAGCAACAACTGCGATTTATACAACAGACAATGCAAAAACTGTTGAAAATAAGATAAGGAAATATGCATTCTCAGGAGGGAAAGACACTGTAGAATCCCATAGAAAACATGGTGGAAATCCTGATGTTGATGTTTCATTCCAATACCTTAAATACATGTTTGAGCCTGATGACAGGAAACTGAAAAAAATAGAGGAAGACTACCGCTTTGGAAGGTTATTGACAAGCGAGCTAAAAGTTATAACGATAGAGAAGATTAATGCATTCTTAAAGAATCACCAGCAGCAAAGAGAGAAGGCGAAAAACAAGATTGATGAGTTTCTTTACAAAGGATAATATTAAAGGTGCATCTCAATTTCGCGTTGTATCTTGTCAAATAACTCCTTAACCCTTTTCTTTAGATGCTGGAATTCTTCTTCAGCTAGGCTGGTTTTTGTTGTATACTGCATTTTTTCTCTGATATCCAGTATCTTTGTACTGTGCTCAAGATCATGGGTAACATCTTTATCGAAAATTTCCTTGAGATCTGCTAGAGACAGATGCTGAATCTTTCCATTGGCGATAAGGTCTTCAACAAATACAAACGTGCAGCTTTGGTTTCTTGACTCAAAGCCATGCTGGGCAAGAAGGGATAATAGGCCATGATAAAGGGTATAAAACGCCGCACTTGCAGACCAATCACTATAACCTGATTCATGAAAACTTGTCATTGCTTCAAAGTCATGCTTTGCTTTAGCTAAATGTCCAAGAATAATGCTATTGTCAAGTTTAATTTTTCTCAGTCCTTGATGCCTCTCTTTATCTTTCTTTCCTTCTTCGAAACATTTCTTGAGCTTATCTTGCATAGACATGTTCAATCACCTGAACAAGAACATCACATCCCCATAAGACGATACCATCACGCAGAGCAGATATCACGACTGGATTTTGCTTTTCGAGATTAGTCTTAAGGTCTTCTTTTGCCAGAATAACATCCTGAATTTTTATGGGGGTGATGTCCTGAACTTTATCCATAATTTTTTTATACTCATCGAAATCTTCCTTCTTTAGAACAAATAGAATGTCCAAGTCTTGAGGTTCTTTTTTTGTCGTAATATATGACCCAAAGAGGATGCATATCTTAGTGACATCTTTGAATGGCTGCAGATCTTTGACTCGTAATTGCACCCTTCCTTCAAGAGGCTGCGGCAAGAATGCAAGCTCGATGATGCGCCTAGTTTTTTCTTCATCAAAACAAAGGCGGTAGGATGCTATGTTAGCAATTGATTTAACCTCAAGAATCCCTTCTCTTTTGAATTTTGTAAGCATCTTGTAGGCGCCGTTTGGGCTGATGCCAACAGCCTTGGCAATGTCATTGATAGAATAATCGCGATGGCTGCTTGTAGCTAAAAACCTTAGGATTCTTTGTTCATTCCTTGTTAATATCATATTATACACCTTTGGTTGATAATTATACACTATGGGTATATAAAGCTTTCCCTTGAGAAGAATAAGAATCTTTAAAAGAGTCCGGCCTTCTCTTTTGTCAAGTGCCGAGGTCGCATAACCTGGTATTGCGCAGGATTGCTATATTGCAGGTGTTTGAAATGGCAAAGCCAAAGATGAGAACATCTTCCTCGCAGATATCCTGTGTCCTTCGGGACGCGTGGGTTCAAAAATAAGGGCAAGAATTATCAACCCTCATTGACACTCCCATCCTCGGCGCTCTTTTTTTACATTTATTCAGTACAATTTGAATTCTTTTTGATTTCCAAAAGATATATAAAAGCGGCAGATATCAAGGAACTTATGGGGGCTAAATTCATAGTAATAGCAAGCATATTGGTAATGCTACTTCTCATAGATGGATGCAGCATCTACATGCTTACAAAGGAACAAGAGCAGCAGGAAGCACCAAAGAAGGTTCATACAAAGAACATCATACAACCACAGAAGATTGAGGCAAACAAGACAAACGTTTCTGTTTCTAGTCAATCAACACTGAAGATAGGGTCTGATGTTGGAGATATGGCCCCGGATTTCGTGTTCCAACTATTATTTGGAGAGGTGATAATAAAGCAAAGGCAGCTAAAGGAAGAGCCGGTGATAATTTATTTCTTCACAACTTACTGCCAGACATGCCAAGATGAACTTAGCGAGATGAAGAAGATATATCCAACCTACAAGAACAGGATAAGGTTTATAGCTATGGACATTGATCATACTGAAGATATTAATGTTTTGGAGAAATATGCCAAGGCTCATCCTTCAATTGCAGGAATAATAGACATAGCACCATCTAAAGAGGAAGTATTGGTAAAATTTGAGGTTACACAACCAGGAATAAAGATAGGAATCAATAAGGATGGAGTAATTGCTGGACGTGAAAATGAAATGTTCAAAAGCAATGACTGGCGAGACTTATTTGAGAAGCTTGTTTAGACTATTTTTTTCTTGAAGGTTTTTTAGATGCAAACTTATTAATCCAATGCTTGAATGATATTCCTCCGAGAAATCCAGCTATGAAATAAATCCAAATAGGATATGGATGATGGATCAAACTTTCCATGAGACTATCTTCTGCGTTTTTTGGGCGCTGGAGGTACCTTTTTTGCAGATTTTCTATTCCTGTCCATGTAGTATTTTAATGACAATCCTATAAGGAATCCTGCAATTAGATATACCAATGCCGGGTTAAAACATATTTGTTGATTAAAACCTGGTGCTACCATGCTATCACCTCTTCTGGTTGTTTATTTAGATGGTTTTTCTTTTTAAAGCTTGTTGTATCACTTGGAAGTAAAAGCTTTTATTACTAGTTAAATATTAAAATAGGGAGAGAGACTTGATTGTATGACACAGCTTCTTTATTTGGGTGATTCTTACTTGAAGGAGATTGATACTTCTGTGATAAGTGTGGATGCCACAGGCATGCGGATTGTTCTTGACAAAACGATATTTTATCCTGAAGGGGGAGGACAGCCGTCTGATCATGGGACATTGATGAAAGGTTCTGAGGTGTACCGAGTTAAAATGGTGAAAAAATCATCTGAGGGAGTTGCTCATGAAGTGGATAAAACTGGATTGAAAGTTGGTGATAATGCCCACCTTATCCTTGATTGGAATAGGCGGTATATACTGATGCGATATCACACTGCGGCACATTTACTAAGCGCGGTTATATATGGAAAGACGAGAGTGGAAACAACAGGCAATCAATTGGATGTAGATAAATCACGCATGGACTTTTGTCTAGAGGATGCATCGAAGGAACGCATCGAGAAATTTATCCAGCAAGCTAATGAATTGATTCTCAATGATGCTCCTGTGAAAACCTTTGTCCTCTCAAAAGAGGACGCTAAAAAGGATCCTTCCCTGTTCAAATTAGCTGTAAAGGATTATATTGAAAGATTGAAGGAAGTGCGCGTTGTTGATATTGAAGGCATTGACAAGCAGGCTGACGGCGGAACGCATGTTCATTCGTTGAAGGAAGTTGGAAAGATTTCCTTGCTGAAGATTGACAATAAGGGAAGGAACAACAGAAGGATTTATTTCACTTTAGGTGAGAGATAGCATTGCGGCCATACACTGCGTAGCCATTCTTGCCATCCTCCTTGACAGAGTAAGCAGCTTGATCAGCTTGTGTAATTAATGTGCTAAGATCTGGTTCTCTTGTGGTGATTGGATAGGCGGCGATACCAATGCTTGCCGTGTGGTCTGTTCTCTTCTGAATACGCCAGCATAACTTATAAGCAACTAATTCTGCTTTGTTTGGGAAATGAAATCTTGTCTGCTCCAATTTTGGCTCTTGATTGTTCCTGTCGCTAATATGCTCTTCTTCATTTTCTATGCCGGTAAATGGCAGCCCAATCAGTATTTCATCACCACCTTTACGAATAATAATGTCGCCCGTACGCATGTTCTTTTTGATTATTTCTCCAATATCTTTTAGTAACGCATCGCCAGCATCATGTCCTTGATAGTGTTTGCCGTCAAATGCTGTATATCCTGTACCATGATCATCGTTGACTTCTTTGAAATTGTCGAGATCAAGCATTAGAACTGAGAATGGTGATCCATATTCGCGCGCCCTTCTTAGCATTGGTTCGAATAATCTTTCCATTTGTGAACGCAGCGGCAATTGCGTTATAGGATCAGTTTGCGCTTCTTGGCAGTACTGTTCGATTAATTGGCGAATCTCATATACTCTTGTTTGGCCGAGTCCTGATTCTACAAGAGTCTTTTCAATCCTGTCTTCCAGTCTGTTTTTAGGTGCGTCTGCCATTTTTACTCATTTTATTTCCTCCCCTTATGCATTCATACCAACAGAATAACTGCTAGGTAAATATCTCATTTCGCTAGCATCTTTACTGATTTGATTCAAAAAATGATCTACATTTTCTGGGGTAATAAACTCAAGAAAACCACCACCAAGAGCATTTTCATAAAGCATTTTGTTAAACATCCCTAAAGTGTGCGCCTTACGCAAGAAAGCGATTTCTTCTTGTGCCTGTTCTACTGAATTTATCCTAACAAAGGGGCTTTCGTAACATACTCTTGATTCTAATCTATTTAAAATTTGTGACATTTTATTTCCTCCTTACTTGTAAATAACTTCAGCTGGTTTGACTTCATATGGTGAAAGCACTGGTTTTCCATCAACTTCTCTTAAAAGATATGGTATCTTATTTCCTTTATCGTTTGCAATGAAAACTTGGGTTTCTGGTTCTCCATTACCATCAAAATCTGTACACTTAATTTCAAGTCTGCTTGGAGCGATGCAATCCTGTTGAACTTTGTCTACTTTTGGGATTCTGTTGCCGTTAAAGTGTCTTGCATATGCTTCTGCTCCTAAGACTCCAGCTAAAAAACACATTACTGACCCTGCAATGTAATATTTATCTTTCATTTTATTTTCCTCCTTTGATCATAAATTATTATGATTTTTGATGCTATGATTACTACCTTTATAGTATATAAATCTTTCTATTTGTAACTACTACACAAGAATAACAGATAAGAGGAAACCTTTAAAGTGCTTATCCTACACTTTGGCTTATGATAAGGAACTTACTACTTGCCTTTATACCTATCCTAGGGCTTATTTTGGGTTATTTATTGAGGAAAATTGCTCAGGAAGAGGTAGAACCAGGAAAGAATTACCTTACTTCTTTAAGGAAAATGATACTTTTTGCTATGGTTATTGTACTGGTATACAACGCTGAAATATCAATCTTAAATATGGTTCTATTTTTAATTGGCGTTGCAACAGCGAGAATGATTAGGATAAGATATATTTACATCGGAATAGCGACTGCTGCTTCGCTGCAATTTGACATGGAAATGATGATCCTTTTGATAGCGTTAGCTTCAATATACGGCCTGCCTTTTGGAACGCAGATGATAAAGAAAGATGCCATCAAGACGATTATAAAAAATGCCGTGTTATACGGCCTGCCTTTTTTATTGTTATTGACACATTTATCGAATAATAATCTTATCTCAATATTTGCTGCTGGAACCTTGTTTTTGAGGGAATAGATTACAAGTTCACGACCCTGTCTCAATGATAAGCTTATCTTCTTCTGGATGAATGTATGCTTCTTTCCCACTTTTTAACTTTAAATGTTCAGCAATTTTTTTAGGAATTCTTACTGCTAGAGAGTTACCTGTTTTAGTAATCTTTGTTTTACTTCCTAATCCCCAGATTCCTTTCTTTTTTGCCATTTCTTCAATTTTTTGTGTTGTTGCTGAGTTGGTAAATGACTCTCTACAGACGCTGCAAATCTGGCCAGGGAAATCTCCTAAGTATACGCCAAAAAGAGATTCCTTTGTCATACCTTTGCGTAACGTACCTTTTTCACACATAGGGCATATTGTCATCATATAACCGTGAGAGTATAGGTTTATAAATTATGGTGGAACAATATTATTCATGGCACTCTATTTAATTGGATTAGGATTAGGGGATGAGAATGATATCACATTAAAAGGACTGGATGCCATAAAAAAATGCCAAAAAATCTATCTTGAAACTTATACCTCAAAGCTTGCAAACTTCAATGTTGTTGATATGGAAAAGCTTTATGGAAAAAAGATCATTCTTGCTGACAGAAAGAAGGTAGAAGAAGATACAACGTCAATTCTTAGTGAAGCGAAAAAACAAGATACTGCAGTTTTAATTATTGGTTCTCCTTTCTCAGCTACAACGCATATAGAATTGTTGTTGGAAGCTCATAAGAAAAATGTTCATGTTTATGTTATTGAGAATGCTTCTGTATTGACCGCTGTCGGCATTACAGGACTCTTCTTGTATAAGTTTGGGAAAACAGCGACAATCTTATTTCCAACAAAGCATATTGAAAAGCCTTATGAGCTTTACCAGGATCTAAGCAAGCCGGCTAAAACATCCTTTGACACAAGCAATATAACCGGCCCTTATGAGATTTATAATCAAAATCAACAGATGGGATTGCATACACTATTCTTGTTAGATATTGAAGAGGATAAGATGATGACTGTTCGAGAGGGATTGGATATTTTATTGCAGCAGGGACTTCCGAAGAAGACCTTGGTTGTTGGATGCGGAGCCTTAGGATTGGATACACCAGAGATACGCGTCGGCGCAGCCGACAACCTCGCCTTGAAAAAATTTCCACAATGCTTCATCATTCCCGGCAAGTTGAACTTTAAAGAAGAGGAAGCACTTAATCTCTATAGAAAGTGAATCTATCCGGCTCGCATATAATGGCAAGAAGAATATCTGGATTTGATTTTTTCATTATACTATAAGTGCTGATATCCTGCTGTGAAAAAACACAATGCTTGTATGGATGGCTATGCAGATCTATCAATGAATTGGTGCATGAAGAAGAAGTCACATGAAAGACAGACTGGGAGAATATTGAAGGAACCTTTAAAGATGTTATCAAATAATCATTGTCTTTTATGCTTCCTGACA
>CAYITV010000015.1:0-11007 GCA_964366285.1 Candidatus Woesearchaeota archaeon
ACAGGTAGTAGTGATGATAACCCTGGGCAAGGTTGAGTGAAACCTGAAGTTATGGTGAAACTTAGTGGATTTGCTACATCTGGCGCAAGGTTCAACGCCGATTCGGACAGGACCAACTTCAACTGCAACAGGGATCCGCAGAACTCGAAATCACAAAAGGACGAGAACGCTGCGTTTGGAATAACCTGCGTTTTGCCTCTACAGTATGACATGAAAACATATTCCAATCTCTACAAGGAGCTTTGCTCACTGGAAAATTTGGAACTTGCTTTTAATAAAGCAAAGAAGAGAAAATCAAGGAAAAACTATGTCAAGGAATTTGAAGATAATCTAGAAAAAGAACTGCTTCTGCTTCATAAAGAATTAACAACATATATCTATGAACCGCGGCCATTAAAAAGGTTCATCATCAGGGATCCAAAAACAAGAACAATCCACGCCTCTGATTTCAGAGATCGGGTTGTCCATCATGCTTTGGTAAACACGCTCAATCCAATATTTGAACCGACCTTTATTTACGACTCATACGCGAGCAGAAAAAACAAAGGAACTCATAAGGCAATAGAAAGGTTTGATTCTTTTAAAAGAAAGATAACAAATAATGGCAGGTTAGTTAAAAATCCACATGACAATAATTCTGTTATTGGTTATGCCCTTAAGGCAGACATAAGGCACTATTTCGACACTGTTAATCACGAAATCCTTTTAAACATATTAAAAAGAAAAATAAAGGATGAGAATGTCATGTGGCTGATCAAGAAAATCCTCGATAACTTTGATGCAAAAATAGAAGGCAGAGGCATGCCTCTGGGAAATTTAACATCGCAATTCTTTGCTAATATTTATCTCAATAAGCTGGATTACTTCGTTAAACACAGGTTAAAAACAAAATATTATCTCAGATACGTCGATGACTTCGTGATTTTGCATGATAACCTAAAAATATTAGAAGAATACAAGGAAAAGATAGAGGAATATCTTAAAAATCTTGGATTGGAGCTGCACCCGGACAAGTCAAAAATTCTAACATTAAAGGCTGGAGTAACTGCTCTTGGCTATAGGAATTTCTACTGCTATAAATTATTAAGAATAAGCAACAAAAGAAAATTTGAAAAAACATTGGATAAAAAGATGCAATACTGCAATGAAGGTTTTTTATCCAAGAATAATATTCTAAATTATATGCAAGGTTGGTTTGGATATGCGCAATGGGCAAACACCTATGAATATAGAAAAGAGATAACAAACAAGATTAACAGTATTGGCTAAAAAGAGAATTAACTTAAGACATCTGATTGTTCTTTTATCTTGAACAAAAGTCACAAAAAGAAAGTACTTTCGGAGATACTGTGACGGACAAAAGGTATATAAACCTCTTAAATTCTAAAGGTAATAAGATGGCAGTAGATATAATTGTGGATAAAAAAATTAGGCATGGAAAACCTATCATCAAGGGAACAAGAATTACAGTAGATGAAGTGCTTGGTATGCTTGAAGCAGGTATGACCTATGAAGAAATAGAAAAAGAATATGGTTTAAAGAAAGGGCAAATTCCAGCAGTTATTCGTTACGCGTCATCTTTCGTTCGGGGAGAAGAATTGTACGAGATTCATGCCTAAACAAATAAAATTTCTTCTTGATGAAAATATGCCAATGTCGGCATTCGATGTCATGAAAAGGGAAGGCTATAATGTTGAGCACATAAGGCTCTCTCATCTTAGGGGCTGCCGATAAGGAAATAGCAGCATACGCCTTAAAAGAGCAGGCCATTCTAATCACAAAAGATCTAGAATTTGGGAGTTTGCTCTCTTATCCAATGGGTTCTCATTATGGATTGTCGATTATGCGGCTCCCTAATGATTTTTCAGCAAAGAAAATCGCAGAAACACTATGCACATTTCTGAAGAAAATTGGCACAATGGAATTAGTAGGAACTATTGCTATCTTAGAAGTTGGAAGATATCGTATAAGAAAATTCAGCCTCTCTCATCAAAAGTCTTAAAAATCTATATGCTCAAGTATGTTGTTATGTACAACCTAGAAGAATCAAGGATCATTGAAGAAATCAAAAGCAGAAAAGCAAAGAAAATTCTTATTCAGTTGCCGGAAGGTCTAAAAAAAGAAGCATCAAGATTAAGCAATCTCATCCATGAAAAAACAAACGCAACAGTTATTGTCTCAGGCGAACCAAGCTGGGGTGCATGCGACCTGCCTTTGGATGAAGCAAATAAGCTCAATGTAGACTTGATAATACATTTTGGCCATGCTCCATTCCACCATCCGAATATTCCTATCATATATATTGAAACCCATTACGAAAAAGACATCTCTTCTCTCATCAAAAAATATCTCGTTTCGTTTTCAGAATACAATACAATAGGTTTAGTCGCATCAGTCCAGCATATTCACCAAATTATATCAATAAAGAAAATCCTCGAAGCTAACAACAAGAAAGTGATCATCCCAGAAGCAAAAGGTCGTGCCTTCCATCAAGGCCAAATCTTGGGATGCGAATACGCTGGTCCTAAATCTATAGAATCACAAGTTGATGCCTATCTTGCTATCGCAAATGGTTTCCACGCCTTAGGATTATTGTTGTCAACAGAAAAGCCAGTCATTCTCATCAACCCATCAACAGAAGAAATCAAGGATCTCACTTCAATGCGTGCCGTCTACATAAAAAAACGCTTCGCTTTAATCGAACAGGCAGGGCAGGCACAGTCATTCGGTATCCTCATCTCCACAAAATCAGGTCAAATAAACACCCAATTAGCAGAACAGCTTAAAGATAAGATCATTCAACATAAGAAGGAAGCAACTATCATCTCAATGGGAGAAATAAATCCAAATGAATTAATAAACTTCCCTCAGATAGATATATTCATCACAACAGCATGTCCTCGTTTATCAATAGAAGATGAGCCTCGCTTCTTAAAGCCGATAATAACGATAAAAGAGCTGTTAGTAGCATTAGGAGAGTTGTCCTGGGAAGAGAATCTAAAGACAGGATTCATCACTGCCCCGTATGGTGCACCATAAGGCATAACATTTATATCTTCTTAGATCAATCAATAAATGATGAACATCCTATTTATTTGCAATCAAAATGAAAACAGAAGTAAAACAGCAGAGCATCTCTTCAAAAGAGATTATAACACGCAATCAGCAGGCCTCTTCAATGAAAATCCAGTGACCGAAGAGCAGTTGTCATGGGCTGATACAATTGTCGTTATGGAAGATCATCAGCGAAGCGAAATAGCAAAGAGATTCCCCGTATTATATCTTAAAAAACGTATCATTTCTCTTAACATTCCAGATGTATACAGATATAACCAGCCGGAGCTTTTAGAGCAACTAAAGCAGCGTTGTGCAGAGTTACTGTAGCCATTCAGCAAGTTGTTGTTTGGCTTCATTCTTTGAATTGAATAATTTTGTATCCGCAATAGCAAGAGAAGGGATTCTTCGCGTTACCTTAAAGACCTTCTTTCCATCTGTAGAAAAAATCTTGAAAGAAACCTCAATATGCAGCACATTCATACAATAAGGTTGCAGAAGGTCTTAATAGAAGTTTGCAAGCAAAACTTAGAAATCCATACAACAAAGACGAAAAAAACAACGAAAATATCGCAAAAATTACGAAATAACAAAATGAAAGCGGAAAATCTTAGCAGCAATACGAAATGCAATTTGATATTTTTCAATGAAATTCTTAATATTTTTTTATAAATGACCAAGAAATCGGAAATATTTCGTAAACCTTTCAAAAGATATTTAAAGAAGAATGTAATAAATGTAGCATATAATGATAGAAGAGCTCATCTTAATCCTGGTTGTTATTAACACAATTTGCCTTATTAGCATCAATATCAGTCTTAAAAAAATAAATAGAGATCTCATCATTATTAAATCTCATATCGACAAAATGTGTGAAGAACTCAATGCACTTCTCAAAAAAGCAAAATAAAAGATCAAGCTTTCTGTGCAACAATTATAGCCATTTTCTGCTGTAATGGCTTGCCTCCTGCATCTTTTTTTGCCATAGGACCTATTGGTTCGCTATACCACTTAACTGCCCATCCATCATAAATATGGCGAAGTTCATCATGCTCAAAATAGCAGTGTTCTCTCACGTTTTTATCAAAGAAAGGCAGTTCATCGCGGAAGCAAGACAGGACATTAATTCCTTGCATCGAAGTGTGGTTTTGTATGCGTTTGATTAGGTCTAGCCCAATATCCTTTCGGAAAAAATGAAGAAGAAAGTTGCACATAATAAAATCATAGGAATCTAAAAATCTGAAATTATCCAAAGAATCTGTAATGCACGTAACTTGCAGGTTCTTCTCAGAAGCGAGTTTCCTTAAACGTTCCAACGCAACACTGCTGATATCCAATGCAGTTACTTGAAATCCCCTCTCTGCGAGAAACATTGAATTTTTTCCCTCTCCACAGCCTAAGTCAAGCGCTCTGCCAGATCTTGTATATTTCATGGCTTCCATAACCTGAAAAGAAATGTTGTTTGACTTTTCATAGATCCCAGGATTCTCTCTGTAAAATTTATCCCAATCTCGCATTTTATTTCTCTTTGACCTTCAACTTCTCAATCTTCGCTTTCTCAGAAATGATCGCACTATTCCCTGAAGGATCTTCAATAACAATAGTGATTGGAATGTCCCCGCATTTAACCTTCCATATCTTCTTCAATAAATTCTTCGCATTTTTCTTCTCGTCATCATCCTCGCTCAAGTCTCTCTGGTCTTCGATAATCTTCTGGAACTTGTCAATCACTCCCTCAATGTTGCTGATGAACCCTTCGCTTGCAGGCCCAGGAGTCATATGTGCTTTTAATTGCGGAATATGCACAGACGCTTCCGAGCTTTTAACAACCCTTACAGATAAATCCTTCTCCCCATTAATCTCAAAGGTGATCTTGCACGGCTCTTTCTGCTCAGCTGCCTCAACATCGCTCTTATGAAACCCGCATCCTTCACACACCATGGAAAAGATATATGTCTTGCCAAAGAAAGGCACATCCCTAGTCTCTTCACTTAGTGTTAATTTCTTCTCCATGCACACCGGGCACTGCTGATTCTCTATTTTTTCCATAACAAAGAGAAGAGACAAAATTTTAAAAAGGTATTGGTATTGAGAAATTGAAAAGAAATAATTTTTGCATGAAAGATATAAGAACTAATGTTCCTCTACTTCTTCAATTGCCTTATCCCTGTAAATGTGTGCGAAAGTAGGCGTAACAACAATCCAGTCCTCGCTCACGCCTGCAATATCCCCATCAATAGCATCGCAGGTCTTCTTTAATTTATTCACAGCTCTTTTCAATTCAACTATGTCCTTGTCCTTCAATGGCTTGATATTGATCAAGGCTATAGTATACCCTTCCCTTAGGTCATCCAAAGCCTCCTTCACATCAGCAAAATCATTGATTATAAAAGACTTAACCACAATCTTGGCCTTGGTCCCAATGTCTTTCGAGGTGTCAATCTCCATGTATTCATCCTCGTATTCATCGTCATAATCCTCCATAGAAACAGGCGTTCCAAAGCCCAGACGCTCTTTTATTTTTGAAACAAAACCCATTTTTATCCCTTCGAAGTTAGTATACTATTGCCGTATATAAAGATTTCTATACTGCTACATTGTTAACTTAGTGGGAGTTATTTTAAACAAAAAGTCGGTGGCAAGGGTATATAAAAAGTAAATCACCCAGAATAATAAAAAAAGGGAAAATATTGTGGTTTTGAAAATGGTTTTGGAAGTTATAATAAACAGAAATGGGGATGTTTTAAATTTTGTTAATCTTCAAGTTGATGATACAGAAATAAAATATGAGAGTAATGGAAGCGTAAGACGCATTTCTGGAGATAATGATAGAATAAAGTTAGCTATTCATAGCATTAATTAAAACAGTAACTGCCATTTCTTTTTGGTGAAGTTAATTTAGCTCCCTTTAATGTTACAAAGCACTATGCTGTTGCACAATAAACAATTACTGATAGAATCTTTTTGCGAAATCCGGAAAAAAACATAGATTTTGAATAAATATTTCTTAGTATTCATTCACTCTTCAAACTCTTCAGGGAGCCACCTCCTGCTTATAAAGAATAGTTCATTTTCTTTTAAAATGCAAAAAAATATTATTGCTTCAGTGATGAATCTAACCAAAACGAAGAAAGAGCTTCTCGATCATGATTACCATAGCTATCAATGGTGGATGATATTTGGTATCGATCATGGACTCTTAAGCGGCTTTAAAGCCTTCAAAGGATACAAACAAGAGGTTATTCATTACAAGGATTATCCACTTCCTTTAGCATCACGTTTCATCAAAGATTGGTTTCGTACAAGAGAAACAAAACTTACAAAGCACTGGATAAAGATTCCGAACAGCAAAAGGAAAGGAAGAGGAATATGGCTTCCATTAAAATTTCATCAACCATTGCCTAAAGCATATATCTTACGAGATTCGTTCCTTGTTCGAAAGCAAGGACAATATTTCATCCATTTTGTTGTTGAAATACCAGAGCCGCATTACTATGCTCCAAAGACAGTGTTGGGTATTGATCTCGGCATCAAAAATCCAGTAACCATGATTGATTTAAAGACAAAGAAAACATCATTTGTTGGGAAAGAATTGAAGCATGTAAAAGGAAAATATTACTACCTGAGAAAAAAGCTGGAAAAAGAGAAGAAACTGAAGCAAATCAAGAAAATGAAACACAAAGAGAGGAGAAAGGTTCATCAGATACTACATAATATTTCCAAGAATATTGTCCAAGAAGCGTATGACTCAAAAGCAATGATTGTCATAGGAAGATTAAAACATCTTCCCAAGAACAAAGGAAGAAGGTTCAATAGAAAATTAAGCGGATTTTCCTACTTCACCCTGACTAATTTCATTGAATACAAGGCACGACAGAAAGGAGTTCCTTTCATGAAAGTAAATGAAGCATACACCTCAAAGACTTGTGCTGTCTGTGGCAGCATTGGTAAAAGAGTGAAAAATTGGTTTCAGTGTGAATGTGGATATCAAGATAATGCCGATAGAAACGCGGCTTTCAATATCGGCGCACGGGGTCTTAGCTACATGTTGGGATCAGGGGTGCATGCTTGCGCCCAGAAGTCCATCCATGAGGATAAATCAATCCTTGAGGAATGGACAAGCACATGGATTCATCGATGAGCACGTCTGTGACGTTGGAGAAGAATGAATTATTGTGCAAAGCTTGTGTTATACACTCTCTAAGGTGCTTACGACATTCCATATTTGTGTACGCGTGTATGGTGGTAAATTCGGGGCGTCATTCAGCTCATCAAGCTGCTGCAAAACCTGGTCTATCTTCACCTCGTGAGATTTCCCGTTCTCATTTTGCAAGGATTCAATAGCGTTCTTTATCTTTGTCCTCACGTTCTTCGGAACGCATGCATCCTGCTCAATCACCGAAAGTACATTAATCACTTCCTGCAAACCTGCCATGTTATTTCCCTCCCTTTTTCTGAAGTTCTCCAACAACTTCATTCTGCAATGAATCTGCCTTCTCTCTCAGCTGCGATTCCTGCTTCTCCAGGCTTTTAATCCTTAATTCAACAACCTCCTTCTGCGACATCAGGTCATTCTTCAGCTCGCCAGCATCAGAAGCTATCATCAGGTTCCCAATTATCTTGAATGGTTTTTCTTTCGTGCTTTCAATATGCTTAAGTGCATGATCTATCTCGCTGATCTGCATCTGGAAGCTCTGTCTTTGTGAAGAAAATGCCTGTATGTTCTGCTCAATCATCTGCAATCGTGCAATCTTTTCTTCAAGCTCTGGAGAAACATCCATCTTTTCACCTAAACTGCTCTGACCTTCGTCGTTACTGTTCTAGGCTTGTAAAGGATCTTGTACCCGCAGTAAGGGCATCTGATCTTTTTTCTTACATACTCTTCTTTTACAGCCTTGCCGCACTGGAAGCATTTGTATTCTGCCATTTCACACCTTCATTAGATAAGCATCGCCTGTGAATTTTACATGGCATTTTCCGCATTCAAATATCCCTGCAGCCAGTCTTTTTATCTGCGGTCTGTTGCATGACGGGCATATTTGCTTCTGCCTTTGTTTTGATTCAATCTGCAGCGTCATGGTTCTTAATCTTTTCCCATATCTTGAGCCAAATCTGCCTGCTGAGCCTACAATCTTTGTTGCCATAGTTAATCCTAAGCCTATAATGTTTGTAGAGTGTAATTAAACCCGCCTTTCAGTCTTTAAAAAGGTTGTGCAAAGTGAGGCCGGGCGGATTTGAACCGCCACTCTATGGTCCCAAACCACAAGTCCTAACCAGGTTAGACTACGGCCCCTTGGTAAAAAGGTCAAAAAGAATGCTAATAAAGCTTACGCATGAGAATTTATTTTCCCTTCTTCTCAGGAGCCTTCTTTTCAGCAGCAGGCGCAGCAGTCTTAGCAGCCTCTGCAGGTTTCTTCTCAGCTCCAGCCTCAGGCTTCTTAGCACCCTTAGCTTCTTCAGCAGCAGGCGCAGCAGCTTCTTCAGCAGCAGGTTTGGCAGCTGCAGCAGCCTTGGCTTCTTCCTCAGCCTTCAGCCTTTCCTGTTCCTTCTTCAGATGATCTTGTATTGTCTTCAACTGTTCCTGCAGCCTTGTCTTCTTTTCAGGATCAACATCTATCTTCTCATTCTTCAGTTCATTGTCATACTTTCCAGACTCTAAATCCTTGGTGAATTGATCGCTTGTTTTTCCTTCAATCAATAATCCCATGCTGTTGCAAGTTCCAGCCACAGTCTTAACAGCAGCCTTCAATGTCTTGTCTAATAATCCATCCATCTTCTGCTTCGCTATCTTGATAACCTGTTCAACGCCTAAGTTTGCCAGTTTCTCCCTGTTCGGCGTCCCGCTTCCCTTCTCCATCTTCAATTCTTTCTTTATCAGCTCAGATGTTGGCGGGCTTCCGACCTTTATGTCATAAGTCTTGTCTTTGTCATTCACATTCACTTCAACAGGCACCTTAATTCCCTGCAGTGATTTTGTCTTCTCGTTTATCTTATTAATGACTTCATTGATCGGAATCTTCATCGGCCCCAAAGTTTGCGCAATCTGTGCATTAGGCGCTGCCTTTCCGCCTTCTATCATGAGCTGTAGCTTTGTCATTGTTGTTCCTCTGTCTTTTGGTCGGCATTTGCATTTGTAGTTCCTTCATCGCGCCTGATCACCTTCACAGAATCCAATTTTACAGTAATTGGGATTGGAATTGCTGCTTCCAATAATTCAACAACTACCTCTTCTTTTGTCTGGTCAACCCTGTTTACCTTTGCCTGTTCGTTCTTGAATGGCCCGCTTATTATCTCAACTATGTCTCCCTTCTGTATGTTCATCTGCACTTTCACTTGTTCAAGCATGTGCTCAATCTCTTGGTAGCTTACTGGTTTCTGCAAAATTCCTCTTGCATAAGGGACCTTGTGATATGCTTCCTCTGCAATCTCCTTTGTCTCGACCTCTATGAATATATATCCTCTCAGTCCATGCGGTCTTATCAGGCTTAAAACAGATAGGTGTTTCTTCTCTACATTTGAGCTTACGAAATCAAATACCTGATCTTCCCTGTTGCTTGTTGTTCTTAGGGCATATATTGCCATTTCATTCTCCCTATTCAAATACCAGCCATATCATCTGTACGAGGAATCCTATAAGTCCTATGAGCAAGATTCCAATTCCCGATACTTTTACTATAGTCATGAACTCTTCTTTCCCTGGTTTTTTAGTTATCTTGAATACCCTTATGCATTCAAAAATAAAACTCTTCAGCCTAGTTAGCATTGAAAACCCCCAAACAACCCCTCTTTTTAAACCTTTTTATCATAGTTTGTTAAGCTCATAGAATTGGGCAAATCAAACCATTATAGATGTTAAACAATGTTTCTGGCTTGTGCACAGATAGTGTATAAGTAATTATGTAAATGACCTTGGTGTAGAAGCATAAGATGCAAATCGAAATAGAAAAAGATACCTCAAAAAAGGTGGACGAAGCATCAAAGGCGCTGAGAATAAAGAAGAACGAATTCGTAGAAAGGGCTATATTGCTTTATGTAGATAATATGCAAAAATATATAGGGCTCAAAGAAGAAATGAAAGCCTGGGATTCTCTGAGTGATGAAGCATTAGAGAATTTTGAAAAATCATGATGACAAAAGTGGAATTATATTAAAAAAAATTCTTCAGATATAAAATTACTTACAAGAAGTCAATTCCAAGCTCGCTCTCAATCTCTTTCTTCTCTTTCTGCACCATCATTCTTTTAGGTCCAAATATCTGTGGACTGCTAACTCCAGTAATGATTAACATGCACCTTATCGTTTTTCCCAAGTCTTCTGAGATCTGTGCTCCCCATATGATCCTTGCTTCATCGCTCATCTTCTGGCTTACTGTTTCTACAACAGTCTTCGCCTCTTCCAGCGTCATGTCTGTCCCGCCGCTTACATTTATTAAAGCCCCGCTTGCACCTGTGATATCAACATCCAATAAAGGATTGCTCAATGCCTTCTGCACGCATTCAGTTGCTCTATGTTCTGTATCGCTCTCTCCAACACCAATCATCGCAACCCCTCCTCTTCCCATCACAGTTCTTATGTCTGCAAAATCCAAATTCACTAATCCTGCTGTTGTCACCAAATCAGCAATCCCCTTTACAGCATTTGTCAGTATCTCATCAGCAATCTTGAACGCGGTATGCAGCGGCAGTTCAGGCGCCAATTCCAATAATTTGTCATTTGGTATCACAATCAAGGTATCCACAACCTTCTCTAATTTTTCCAGTCCATACATCGCATTTTCATATCTTCTCTTTCCTTCCATCTCAAATGGTATTGTCACAATTGCCACAGTTAATGCGTTTACCTTCTTTGCTTGTTCAGCTACTACAGGTGCGCTTCCAGTTCCTGTCCCTCCGCCCAGACCGCATGTGATGAAGACCATGTCAGCTCCCTGCAGTTTTGCCTTTATTTCATGCT
>CAYITV010000016.1:0-10921 GCA_964366285.1 Candidatus Woesearchaeota archaeon
TGTTCTTGAAATGGGCTTGGTAGAGATTGTTGTCAACACAGTATTGATACCCAGGTAAACAATTCTCAGTGCCAAAATTCTCATCTATTTGTTGCCATTGATTGTTTTCTTGGTAGTATTTTTGATAGGAATAAATGGTTGATGTGCAAATGCCGTTGGTGCATTCTTTTTCAAAATTTGCACCTAAATCGGCATGAATAAGAGGAAGGAAAAATATCATTCCGAATATTCCCAATATGCACTGTTTTTTCATCAGTTCACCTCAAGAGTTAGCGATGCTGTGTCAACTACAGTCCCGTTAGAGACGGTGACATCTACACCGTAGACTTTTGATCGATAACTATAGAGTTCCGTAACTTCTCCAGCCGAAAGCGATCGATTGTACACGCGAACGTCATCCATCAGCCCGCCCCAATACTCGCTAAGTACGTCTGTACGTTTACCAATATGCACATCAGCCGCAAAGTTCTGGTTTACTTGTGAGAATGTTGTTGAATTCGTTAAATTACCATCAACATAAATTCTGAGGGTTCCATCATTCTCTCGTACACCAACAAGATGATGCCATATTCCATCATTAATATTGGTGCCTATGACAACCCCTGTGGGATTTACGATTGCATTTGAAACAAAACTTGCTTTTCCATCATCTGCTTCTAATTTCCACAGCTGTACGCTATCACGTTTACCTACAATAACGTGGTAGCCAGTGCCTACATCTGCTGTTTTGACCCAAGCAGTCAAACTAAACCCGCTTGTGCCGAAGTTGAAATCTGTGTGATGGGTGACATTGACAAAATCATTTGTGCCATCAAAATTTAGAGATCTTTTGATATAACCGCCCGCGCTCAGTTCTCGCGTCGTATTACCACCTGAAAGAATACCATGATGGCTATTGATGTAACTGTCTATAATCTCAGTTGTTGTTTTATTGTCATCCAGTTTCCAGTAAGCAACAAGCCCATTTGTCATATTTGATTGCTCATGAGAAAGATAATTATGCTGGGTAATGACAAAGGCGTCTTCACTTGCATTGAGAGAAATGGTTTGTGTACTGTTAACAATAATTCCATCGCCAAAGTTAATGCTCCATGTGTAATTTGCTGGTGTGACATCTAGGATTTTGAATTCTAAAATAGCATCATGAGAATCCGATGTTAGGTTTGTGAGATTAAAAAGGAAGATATCAACGTCCGGTGGCGCTGGCGTTGTATAAAAGATTTCTAGATTGGCAAGGTCTAATATGCCAGTTGCTGTTGAAGAGAAAGTGAGGTTAATGTCGCAGAATCCTTGTGAATCTGGGACACAACTTAACAACGTATCATTCAATTGCTGGTTGAAATCAAGGATCTCTTCTTTATGGCCGTAATAACCACTCTTGCTCCAGATGGTTAAGCTTCCTATCTTAAAGACCGGATCTTTGATTGTTGTAAGAATTGTAACATTGTTTTGACTTTGTACTTTAGTACCAAACAACAGACCATCGCTAGGAGTAACCTTGCAGTACCATAAGTCATTTACTGTAAGGTTCCCTTTATCGAGAATTTTTGAGTTAATATTCTGATTGACTCCGTTTTTCCACCATTCAAAAGTTGAGTTTTGTTCTAAGAATTTTTCTGGATCTGAATATGTGAAATTACAGTCTAGATTCTGACCTGCATTTGGATTTGCAGGAACAATGTTGACGCTTGTCGCATTTGGTGCCTCATTGATCCTAAAGCATACTTGATCATTATGAACCAAATACATATCTGCTTTTGATACGTTTAAATAAAAAGGAGTATACCGATTTCTGGTAATACCTGAAAGTGTACACTCCATATTCTCGTGAAGAGTACCATCGTGACCGCCAGTTATATCCAGCCAACCTTGATGCGCATGAGCTATTGTTGATTCAGAATAACACCCTGTTCTGCATGTGTCTATAGAAGGAGGCATTATGAACTCGTCACAAGCGACAGTGTTATTTGCGCAATATATAACCCCGCTCGTTGCCATGTTGTTAATATAAGGAGTTGTTGCAATATTATCTGCAGATCCTCTAGCAGGCACTAATTTGTAATTGTCCCATGAATGAGAATTTTCATTTCCATAATAAGTATACAGTTCAATACCAAAGAACCAAGGGGGAGTACCTGCTTTAAATCCTGCTGCTCCTTCTGTATCACAATCATCTGGGTCGCCAATGACTATCATATCTATATTAGTTGATGTTGCTGGAGGTGCAACAAATCCAAACTTGTAACATTTATCCTTGTTTGGTGGAGTATAACCTGAAGTGCTGCCTTCTATGTTTAAAGGGTTATTTTGGCTGAGATCCCAGCCACCACTATTTGTAGCAACGACTGTCCATGTTGAGGTATTGCAGACTGATTGGACACAGGTTCTGGTACAGGTTGAACCTTGACAAATCACACTTTGATTTTCATATCCTGATTGGCAATTAGTGGGTGTGCAGTCCAGATACGCATCACTTGCGTTAATAAATGCTATTAAAAAGCCAACAGTGATTAACAATAAGAGCAAATTTTTCATGGTGATTTGCCCTCAATTCTTATTCTTGAAAAAATAACTGTTGCATCTTTGGGTAATCTTATTGTAGCATTTTTGCTTTCGGTTCCAGTAAAACTCAAAGATTTTATGTTTGTACCATCTGAAAAAGTGTTAGTCAGTTTTGCATTTGGCTGTAGCATAAGGATTTCAACCGCTTGTGAATCACTGAGGTTACCGTCGCTCACCTCTACCACTGCTGTTAAGTTTATGACATCTTCAATTGATGAATTCCATAATCCACTTTGATTGAATGGAGAACTATAAACAAAAAAGAGATCATCTCCATCTGGGTCTGTTGCAGAAACATCTCCTGATTTATTAATATCAACAAGTGTGCCAGCGATTGCTGTGATATTACCGATATAATTTAGCTCTGGTTCTTGGTTAAATCCCGTTAATGTTGATATGATTGTGATGGGAGAACCAGATCTTTTAACAGCAATTTCTCCAACACCATCATTATCGAGATCTGCTATTGCTGGCGCACTCCCTAGCTCACCGGAAAATGTGTAATTATATTTGACCGTAGCATCGCCATTTAATATGAACAAGTTTGAAGCTGCATATTCTGGAAAGATTACTTCATAGTCTCCATCGTTATCCACATCAAATATGTTTGGAGATATAAATGGAGCCTTAGGGGTGTTGAATGGCCATCCACTGCAATGCCCTCCGCTAATTTCATAGCAATCTACTTTGCCGCCGGTAGTAAATGAACCTGTTGATTCTGATCCAGGATTTCTTCCTATAATTACAATTTCTTTATCTCCATCATTATCGACATCGCCAATAGCAGGAGTCACCCTTGAAGCAATCTCTAAATCAATAGGACTGCCAGCTTCATTGTTTCCTGTTTCAGCATCTAAAATATACAATCGATTAAAACAGGACCATTTCTGGCAGAGCGTGCTTCCAGAACCGGTTGCTGATCCTGTGAAGGTAGCATAAATTATTTCGTATTTCCCATCATTGTCAATATCATATATAACTGGCGCTCCCTCTAATCTTCCATGTGAATTATTCCACATTTTGCTTAATACATTATTGTCAAAATTAAAAGCAAAAACACCGTAAAGTGAAGAAACAACAATTTCCTGTTTTCCGTCTTGGTCTATATCGGCTATTGATGGTGCACCAACACCGCCACCATTCCCTATTGTGTAATTAGCGAGTTTTGTTGCAGATCCACCATTATCTTGTAAAACATACACATCTCCAGGCCAATCTGGATCAGTAATGAGCAAGTCTGTAAACACAATTTCTTTCTTTCCATCTGAGTTTACATCCTCGATGGCAGTGAAACCCACCTCACCACGCTTATTTGCAGAAAATTTTGGGCTAAATTTTTCTGGAACGGGAAATGTCCACTTTTGGCTGGCTGATCCAGATGAGCTTATATCTAAGGCAGTGATGTATCCGGTGGATTTGCCAAAAACAACCTCCTTTCTTCTGTCAGACTCCCCATCAATATTTCCTAATGAAGGTGGCGCTCTGATGGGTTCTCCAGTCTCAAATACCCATTTAATCTCAGCAGTAAGATCTTCATTATCGTATTCCACATCATATATTCTTCCTTCATTGGATCCAGTTTTAGAAGCAGCCACAACGACTTCCTGCAAACCTTTAGGATCTGCATCCAAATCAGCTACAGAAATTCTTGAAACTAAATCTTGGGTAACACCTCCTTCTATAACGAATGCCAATTCCTCAACATTCTTTAATTTATCCATATCACCACGAATGAGAGTAAAACCAGTTCTCCTGTTGTCATGGTGGAATGTTGGCCAATCAATTGCTACTGCATCCCAAAATAATCGATATAATCCTGCTGTCGCTTTCATGGCGTGAGGGACAACCGCATTTGCTTCTTGTGCAACATTGCCACTGTTTAAACCACTACTAATAAAACTACCACAAGTGGTGTAACCTTCATCAGCCCAAAGATTTAAACTTCCAGTACCACTACATTGCCAATTTTGTTGATCACCATCTAATTCTCTATATACATAATTAGCATTTTCATCATCAGAGGCCCAATATTGTGTCTTCTGGGCTGTGTACCAAAATAGCTTGAAGAATTCCGCATATAGTCTATCAGGAACTCTTGTAGGTTGTACTGTTAACCAATCAAAATTGTTTATCAATTTTTCATAATAGTATGGCGTAAGACCATTTCCAGAAAGAGAGTTTACATTATTTCCAGCATAAATTTCCAATACAGAATCTCCTCCGCCAAAATGCCCCCCATGTGGATCTTTTAGAACATGAGAAGGCTGTGCTATGTCTTCTAAAAGGTGAGCAACACGCCCAAGATAGTAATAAGATTCATTTATGTCACCTCTTAGATAAGCCGGGATAATGTTTATTCTCCAATAGTCTAAAGCTTTTCTATAAGCACTGCCGAAAGGGCCTAATCCGTCATCATAGTCATCATTTCCAGATGTAAGTGTATTTGGGGTATCAGGATCCCAAAAGTGATTACCAAAAATTGCGTTACAAGTAGACCTAGCATTATCCTCTTCTCCGGATCCAGTAATTATATCATCTCCATTGTCGTAATTTGCATTTTCATAAGTCTTACATTGGGTTAAATTTTCAAAACTAACTTCATCGTTTGGATCTGCGTTTAGATTGTTTATTAAGTGATTTTTGATCTCAGTGGGAATTATCTGCCATGCTTTTTCAGCTTCTTTTGTTATTTTCTGGTGAGTATAATTACTCGGATCTGATATGTCTGGATCATCAGGTCCTTGGCGATATGCTGATACAGTTAGGAATAGTGTTATAGATATGATAATGTAACTAATTGCTGTTACTTCATTCTTCATTTTAACCCCATCTAAACGCATTAAAAGTATGATAACCCTTCTGTAGTAAATAGACATACAAAAATATCATTAAGGTTAGGCCTATAATCAATATCCACGGATTGTTAGTTTTTTCTTTTATTTTAACAAGTCTTTCTAGTATTATTCCGAAAACAACTAAAGTAGGTGTTGAAAAAAAGAAAAATAGGTATTCAAAAGTTAGAAATGCACCCAAGTAATCACCGAAAGAAGATGGCATCTCTGTTCCGAAGAAAAATATTGTAAATATTAAAGGGATTGTCAATCCTATCAATAAACCATATGCTCCCCATTTTATCCACCTTTTCATCGTCTCTTTATCTCCACTTCTACAATATCTTCTTCATCCCAGTAAATATCGCAAAACTTTCTATGAAGTAAAGGACCTACTGCAGACCCCATTAAACTATAGTACATTGTTTTTTTAATTACCATATCCTCCACCATGGTTCCTCGTCCTTTTGGATGCTCAGTTCAACCAAATCATAGGACTCATAGAAATAATCACAAAATCTTCGCTTATCACAATAGTCAAATTGGATCGATTTGATAACTAATTGATAATCATTATTAAGCTTGAAGGATCTCTGCTTTTTTGGAACTTGTTCGCTGCCTTCTTTTCCGATCCATCCTGTTGGTATCCCATTGATACGAAAAGCACAGGCCTCTTTCTCTTTGTAGCAATCTAAAAGATGAATGGCATATTCGTTATCGTCAATAGACACTCCTGAAATATCTGAAACGCCATTACCCACTCTTAATGGAATTTGTTTGTTTTCTACAGCTTCAAATCTGACAAGGGTACGATCTTTAAAGTAGTTATGTCTTTTTAGATAATCTTTAGCGTATTCTTTATCATATTCTATTTTGGTTGATACATTTGCTAAGTTTAAACTTTCTTCAGATATGCCAATATTTACTGTTTCCAAATTTGAGACTTCATAATTTTTTTCTTTTATACTAGATTCATCTTTATGTTCAGCTGCGGAAACAGAGAAAATAATAATAAGAATAAAAGTGAGTAGTTTTACTAAAAGTAATAATTGCGACCTGCCTTTTTTTATTATTGTAATCCCCCCCTCGTTTTTACACTTCCGCCGTCTATATATAATTTGTCTATCACTTATTAGTTGCTATTATTTGGCTATAAAAAAGATTTATACATTCGTTCATGGGGCAATTTTTTTTCCTTTTTCATCATAAATTTCTATTGCACGCGTAGGACAGCCCTTGGCAGCTGCAACATTCTTTTTCAGCTCCTTGTCAGATATTAATGTCTTTTTAACAACTGCCTTGTTTTCCTCGTTTAATGAATAGTTTTCCGGACAGGCGGCAACGCAGGAAGCTGCACCTATGCACAGACTTTTGTTGTATTGTATAGTATAATTTGCCATCTTAATTTCCTCCTATGTTGAATAATCTTGATACATAACTGCGTTTCTAACAAATTTAATAGCTGACAGGGCAGCATTGCAGCCATCGCCGACAGATTTAGCAACCTGGCGGCACCTTGAAACACAATTACCAGCCGCAAACATGCCTGGCTCTGCAGTCATGCCATTTGCATCAACAACAAGACTCTCTTTCTCTATCTGCAAGGCTAATTTAGATGCAAAATCAAGGGCTGAAAGCTCGCCACATCCCATAAACACAGCATCAAAAATCAATTTCTTGCCGTTCATGAGCACAACCGAATCAAGAGATGATTTTCCCTCAAATGATTTTATCTTTTCATTGATGAGGGTTATCTTATATTTTTTGATATCCCTTTCCAATGCAGGAGAAAATTCAAATTTCTGGCTGTTTGAGATGATTGTTATCTTTCTTGTGTAAGTCAACAACGAGATTGCCTCTTCAGCTGCATGGTTGCCATTGCCTATGACTGCAAGATTCTTCTTTTGATAGACCGGACCGTCGCATTCAACACAGTAATGGACGCCCTTGCCTGTGAGAGATTCTTCGTTTTCTATTCCTGACAACTTAATTGGAGTTCCTGTTGCAACTATAACTGCCCTTGACTTGATTATCTTTTCATCATCTGTCTTTATGACAAAAATATCCTTTTCTTTTGTGATGTTGACTGCTTCTTTTTCTATGATTGGAATCTTGTATTTACTAACTTGTTTTTTTGCTTTTTTTATAAGATCCTTGCCTGTGATTCCTTCTGGAAAACCAAGGTAATTCATTATGAGGTGGGCCTTCATCACCTGGCTTTCTTTTGGCTTTCCTATGACAACAGCGTCTATCTTTGCCCTGCCAAGATAAATAGCCGCAGAAAGGCCTGCCGGGCCTGCGCCGATGACTACAACCTCTTTGTCCATAATAGTCTGTGTTAATAACTTATATATAAAAATGATGCTAGTATCTTAAAGGGTAGTAGTTAAGAATTGTAGAGAGGCGTGTTATTCTATTATTTTTCAAGATTTCCAAGCTTATGAAAGAATAGAATAAAGATTGTGCTGGTAGATCATCATGAATCCTATAGACATGCTAATGATGCCAATAGAGAAGCGAAGAATAGTGCTGATTTTTTCACTTTTTGCCAGCTTCATAAGGGAAAATCCTATGACACCGCTGACAATCATCATTCCCAATGTTGATCCAATGCCGAATATCAAGACATAAAGAATCACTGCTGTCAATGATGAGACTGTTGCCAACAATGTCAATAATATTACTGAGCTTCCTGCAAGGCCATGCACCATGCCAGTGAACAATGGAAGATGAAAGTGGTGATGCGAATGATTATGATGGATATGAGGATGCGAGTGTGTTATTCCGTCGTGCGCATGTGAATGAGTGTGCTTATATTTTTTTATTTCCTGACAGAGAGTGATTGCTCCAAGCGTAATTAGAAGTATGCTTGCCAATAATTCGAAGAGCAGAGAAAGTTTTTTGGGCAATGCTATTCCAATCAAAAAGATTATTATTCCTGCAACAAGAAGCGTGAACGTATGGCCAATTCCCCATGCTATCCCAAATAGTGAAGATTTTTTGATATTCTTTGTCTTGCTAACTATAGCAGATATGGCAGCAACGTGATCAGCATCCAATGCATGATACAAGCCAAGAAGAAATCCTGAGCCTAAGATGGTGATGAGCTGCTGTTCTCCTATTGCCATAATGTTACCTATTTCTTAAGCTTCTTTATGCTTATGAGGATTAGAAGCACCAACTCTATGAAAATAACCACAACCCTGAACATCTTGCTCATGTCAGAAAAGTATCTCATTGTGGCGTATGCAAGCAATAAGATTCCGCTGAACATGAATCCTGTGCCAATAACTTCATATGACAAGAAAAGACCAACTACGAGGGCGACAAGTCCTATTGGCGCGTTGATGTAGAAGAGATTACGGTTGTATATGCTGTTGGCTTCATTGAAGTATTTATTGCAATAATTGCATTCCTTAAAGCTTGTCTGGCAGCCCTTTTGATCATGATTAAATTCCGGCTGGCCCTTGTCTGCGTAGCATCTATTGATTATATCTACTTCTTCTTTGGGTGCAACATAGGTGCACAAAGGTTCTTGGCCCGGAGTGACATATTTTTGGTATGGCTCTGGATTATATGTTTGGGGACAGAAATCCTCATATTTTGGTGCTTCGTATACTGCATCAACAAACAATCCGACAAATGCTGCACCTAAAATTGCCAATGCAATAACCATTGCCACTTCTTTTGCTTTCATCTTTTAATGAGAGAAGTATTTATTATTTAAGTATTGTGGTTTCAATGTGTATAGGTTCCGAATTATGGGACTATTAGAATAATCTTAGAGTAAGAAGCGGCTTAACGCCATACTGCTGGAATTCCTGTTCGATAGAGCGGATGATGAATTCAATTGGCTTTTCACGCTTGCATGCCAATAGCAATATATCAAAGGCATTGCTTAATGAATAATAATTCACACCTTCTCGATTAAGAGCTTCTTCCACACTTGAACCATCATCCCGCTTTTCCATCCTGTTTGTCAATCCTATGGCTGCAATGACCTCTGTGTTTATTTGCTTAAGTGTGTCTATAGTTTCCAGCAATGAATTGCCTGTTGTTGTTACATCTTCGATGACAATAGTCTTACCTTTGGGCTTACCAAGGAAGAATCTGTCTTCGAGAGCGCCGTGCTCCTTAGGCTTGCCACGGCCCATTGCCAATGCGTATTTTCCTACTGTGTAAAGGTTTGGGAATGAGGTAGCCCATTTGTATTGTGTGATTAACGCAATCTTTGTTGCCCCTTCAGGAATGCCATAGATTGTGTCTGGATTAAGGCTACGATCAGAAATAAAATCAAGAATGTGATCGCTTAATTCATCTATGAGTGCAACATCCTCTGATGGTTTTCTCCAGTTGACGTACCAAATTGAATGGCGGCCTAACTTGAGTGTTACTGGTTTATCGAAGAATTCTATGACTTTGTGATCAAGGATGAATTCATTAAAATCATTTTGATTGAATAGCTGCATTTTTTAACCGATTAATTTTATTGTAATGATTCTTATAAAACTATGCTATTGCCGTAAGGTTGCAACAAAGTATCAACAATTTCAGGCCATGAGTAGACTCTTTTTACCAAAACCGGAAGGTTTGCTTTGTGGTTATATGGATAATCGAATAAGATTGTTAATATTCCCTTGTCTGCACATTCTTTTGCCACCTTATCTGAATCCTCGATAACAAGCCTGATTCCCAAATCCGAACATCTTTCTGCCTTGTTGAAACGATCTCCACTTCTGCTAGCGTGATTCATGAAGTATATCTCTGAAAATGCCGATGGGAAGAATCTGCTAATCCAATCATTAGTAATTTGAGCTATGTCATTCTGGCGTGCTGTCACCAAGATAAGCTTGTATTTTGACTTAAGTTTGCTGATTCCATCCTGCGAGCCTGGAATAGGCTGTATATTTAAGAAGAATGGTGTTTGATAGAATGCATAAAATTTTTCCATCTCTTCGTCTCTTGTGCAGCCGACTACATCCCTAAACCTGTAACTCACCAGATCCTGATCTTTTAAGGATGTTCCATAGACATGATTATGAAATCTTAGGAAGTTTCCTGTAAAATCTGCCAAGATATTATCCAAGTCAATGCCGATTCTCATAATTATTTTTCCTATGCGATTGTTTGATAAAGTTTTCTATACTATGAGGAAATAAGCCTCGGGAGGGAATTGCACCCTCGACCTTATCCTTACCAAGGATTTGAGCGAAGATTATACTTCTATGCTCCACTAATTAAGCTACCGAGGCATTAATTTGTTGTCTTTTTTATATAGAAGATACTGCACCCGCCAGGTTTTTATGTCTTTCCAATCTGGTTTTAATGGCTGCTTGGTGAATGGAAGGATTGACTTGTATTTTTCTATGAATCTTTCCTTGTACTTGTTCCAGGTTTCATCGTGTCTGCCATGTGAGAAATGCTTTAAGAGGATGTCTGTTGTGACTATTAATTTGTGTTTTTGTGCAACTCTAATGCAGAAGTCAGCATCGTAGAAATGAAATCCGTCAAAGATCTTGTCATCGAAA
>CAYITV010000017.1:0-2013 GCA_964366285.1 Candidatus Woesearchaeota archaeon
AGCAGCTGGCTCCTCAATGAACTGCTTCAGCAATATTTAATAAAAAATTATCATAAAAATTATTTATGCACAATAAGATTTTCTTAAACAAATAATTTTACAAACTTTGAACTCTACCGCGACTGTCTAGATAGAAAACAGCTTTTCTAGAAACAATGCCAGCACCTCTTCTACGCTCTCTTTCAGCGACAATGTCCAATGCCGTATCCAACATTCCAGCTGTTGCATCATTAGCTCTGCCTTGCCCTAAAGGCCCTGCAATCCTAACATTAACTGCGTCTGTATCTTCAGCCATTACTAAATATCTAAGACTAGATGCATTTACTGGTTTAACATCTGATAAATATCTTGCCATTTCCACCGGAGCTTGGCCATGTACTTTTGTTCTCTTTGCAACTTCAGCAATTTTTTCAGGTAATCTTCCTCTTTCGCAATCATACATCATGTGAACTCTTTGATCCATGTTCATTGTGCTAATCTTATCGCCAATAATCATCAAACGAAGAGTATCAGAAAAATTAGCCTTTTGTCTAGCTACCTCGAGATCTCTAACTAGCTGAGTCCACCTTCCTTCATAATTTAAGAATGCATAAGCTCTTCCTGTTTTCATTTTTTACCTCTATCAAATATATCATACGCTACTATTTAAATCTTTCGCTATTCACTACTATCAAAAGACTACATTAATCATACTACACAATCGCTTCAAAGTCTTCAGAATCATCACTTTTCACATATTATATATATAAATAAATATAAAAAAACACATAATTAAATATAGAATATTAAATAGAAAAGTATATATACTAATCCTTCTAACAAAAGTCGCAGATGGCATCTAATACATCCAAGCTGCAGCATCCAAATAACAAGCAGTTTATCATTACACTGCCTCAAACATTAGTCAAAGCAAAAGGCTGGCAAAAAGGAGATTCTCTTGAATTTATGCTTGATGATAAGGGCAACATAGTTATCCGCAAGACTGAGGTGGAGCATGAATAAGTCAATTTTCCTCATCACAGCTCTTGTAATTATGTTATTTTTTGTTCTTGAAGCAACTGCGCATCTAATCACAACATCAGATCAGGCCTCATTTGACCAGGGCACATATGTGCGCACTATGTTCAACACCACTCTTAACGGCATTCAGTTAAATCTAACCGATAATGTAACAACCGGAACCTACACAAGCAAAATCTCCGATGCCGGAAGAAATGCTACATGGCAGAACATAACAATACAGCACACCATAGTTGAAAGAGAGTATTTGTTCGCTGTTGATGGTAGCGGAGCAGTGTATGCATCCCCAACAAAAGGTGTCAGTTGGATATTGCAAAATCAAGATTATGGAAAAGGCTCAAACACCCGTGACATGATGGCAGATGGTAAATACCTCTACCTCATCTTCTCAAATCAGGGAAAGGAAGTGTATCGTTCATTAGATCTTGGAGTCAATTGGGCGATAGTGAATGATTCATTCTCAACCCAATCTCTTCAAGTAGGAGGTTCTGACAGTTTAGGGAATATCTATGTCATCAACAGCCCTGGCAGCGTATTCAAGTCCAACACATCAGGAATCACATGGGCACTGCAGGGAGATTTCAATGGCGGCAGTTCAAGCAGCGCCAAGGCAATGGCCTCAAATAAGAGCAGCGTACTATTCGCTGTCGATGGCAATGAAGCAGTATACATGTCTCTCAACCAGGGAGTCACCTGGACGCAAAGGACATCAGATTATGGCGGAGGGTCAGCAGATGACATGGCTGCTTCAAATACATCATTATACATTCTGTTCAATAAGCAAGTCTATAACTCAACAAACTGGGGGGCATCATGGAGCATTCTTAACAACAGTTTTACCCCTTATTCGCAGGAGGGGTTGATGATGTACATTGACAGTTCAAATCTCTTTTACATCATTGATGAAGCTGGGCGTGTCTTCAGTTCTGCAAATAACGGAAAGACCTGGACGGAGATCGGAGATTTCAATGGTGGTAATACCAATAACATCAA
>CAYITV010000017.1:2113-10300 GCA_964366285.1 Candidatus Woesearchaeota archaeon
GCATTCATCCAGTCATCAACATCAGTAAATCTTACCCTAAACGGAACATCATCTAACATCACAGCAGTACAAGACCAAAATATAACCATAGTTGGAAATCTCCTTAATGCGAATGGAACATTAAATCTTACAATTAATAATGTCATAGAGGCATCTGGCATTTCTCCATTAACATATACAAAGAATTTTTCATCAAACGGCACGTTTCCAATCTCTTTATTTTTCTATGGCGATGAGAATTATACAGCTTCAAATGTAACTTACTCTGTCATAGTCAATGGTATTCAAAACCAATCAGGTTCTCAGCAGATTCCAACATCAGTTAACCTAACCTTAAACAACACCTCATCAAACATCACTCTCCAGCAATATTCGCTCTTGAACATAAGCGGATACCTCGTCAATGCTACAGATATGATTAATCTAAGCATAGACGGCATATTCGAAGCCAGCGGCATAGATACACTTTCCTACGTGAAAAATTTCACAAGCAACGGCACATTTCCCATTTCACTGTTCTATTTTGGAAACACAACGCATCTAGCATCAAACACAACATACTACGCATTCATAACTGAATTCAACTCATCAAATTCCCAAACAAATAGTTCCAACTCTGGAAATTCCGGCAACGGCAATAGCGGTGGAAACAATCAAGGTCAAGGAGCATCTCCAGATACTGGCAATCCAGAATCAACATCAAAGTATCGCACCGGCCAGGCCCCAGCCACAAGCCAGGCTCCCAAGTCAGAAAGCAAAGCCCCTTCAGCCTCCCAGTCACAACAAGGAGTATCAGATTCAGCCTCTCAAAAACAAGGGCAATCTTCGCCTCTTACAGGAGCAGCTGTCCTCACCAAGCCAAAAAGTTGGAAAGATCTATTATCCTCAATATTTCATCCTAGTGACAAGGCAGTTGGTTTGTTCTTCTTCTTTATATTCATGGCAATAGCAGTGGTAAGCATCTTAAAGCGCATTAAATCTGGAAAAGATCCTATAATCCAGAATCTTCCCAAAATCTTTCCATCACCTGAAAAAAGGTCCCATACGCAGCAAAATCTTCATCAACAATACATAAGAACCTTAAGAAGAGAATATGATTCAGAAGCAATGCTCTCCAAGCTAAACAAGATCAACAAGTCATACGCATTCAGGCAGCCTGGCCAGCAGCGAAACATTAATATAAAGCCACCCCTACCAGAAAAAGTAAGCAGCATATCATCTAAGAACGCTGTAAAATCATTAAGAGAGGTGTATAAGCTTGACTAGGGTCATAGGGATTATCTCAATCAAGGGCGGTGTCGGCAAGACAAGCTGTGTCGCCCAGTTAGGAGGCGCTCTTGCAGAATTTGGAAAAAGTGTTCTTTTAATAGATGCAAACTTCTCAGCCCCCAACCTCGGCTTCCATCTTGGGCTTGTAAATCCAAAAAAGACATTGCATGATGCTATCAAGGGAAATACAGCAATCGAAAAGACAGTATATGCCTACAACAAGAATCTCCATGTCATACCAGGATCATTGTTAAATGATAAGATCAATCCATTCTTGTTAAAAAAACATCTCAGCAAGCTTCGCGGCGCTTATGATATTATCCTGATTGATTCCTCCCCAAACCTTAATCATGAGATCCTTGCAACAATGGTGTCAGCAGACGAGCTTATAGTTGTCACAAATCCAGATGTTCCTACATTAAGCTGCACGATGCACGCTGTAAAGGAAGCCCTCAGAAAGAAAATCCCAATAACAGGATTGATTCTCAACAAGGTCCGCAACAAGGAATTCGAGCTTTCCATTGAGGATATCGAAGACAGCTGCGGAGTTCCGGTCATTGGCTGCCTTCCAGAAAGTGTTGCAGTTCCTGAAAGCATTGCTTACACAACCCCATTGCCATACCATAAGCCGATGCATGATGTTTCAATAGAGATGAAGAAGCTTGCAGCAGCATTGATCCAGCAGGATTACAAGGATCCACGCTTCTTCTCCCAAATAAGAAAGATGTTTGACAAGTCTGTAAGGAAAGATGAAATCAATCGTGAATTATTAAGATTAGGAAAGAAGCATTGGTGACATGACCAACATTAAAACTATTCGTATTGAACAAAAAGAAGCTAACCTTGATGAAATAGATAGTATCAGATTGAAGAAGCGTTTTGCTCTTACTGCAGTTATACTGTACTCATGAAAACAATGTAGCAGGATGTCCTCATAGTAATAAAGAAAATCATATAAACTATAAAAGAATCTGTTTCTTATGCAGATGAATTATAGGAAAAATTGCATGACTTTGCGTGATTATATATTAGAAGGTGGTATTAAAGGAAAAATATTCGTTGATATTCATAATGGCAGCAAGCCTTATATTATTACTGCTGTTTCTCCTCTTGATCACACTCGTACACACAATCCATTTAGTCATCTTAGCATCTTTAATCATATCAACATCATCGAGGTGTGCAGCCAAGGTTCTTCGCGTGGAGGCTGTCTTTTGGATCATTTGGGTGATCCTGAATATTATGTTGATGCTTCTAATACTACAGAATACATCCCTTCCCACTGGAAAGTTGACCCTGAGCAGTTAGAGAAGGAATTATCGGGGCTTGCCAAAACAGTAAAAATGTGGCATATTAAAAAATAACTGAACATAATATTTAAGTAGTTCCTATTCTCTTGTTATATATGCCTCTAAAATGTCCTCGTTGTGGAAGCAAGCATGTTGACATGGAAGGCGAAGAAGACCTTCAGTTCCTGATATGCCTTAACTGCGGTTATGATGAGAGCGATGAATATGAAGTTCCTTCTGAAAGAACTGGCAAGGGTGGAAAAGGGACTCCCTACAAGCGTGGCGGGTCCTTGCGGACGCAGAAGAAATAAAAATATCATTATAAATTAATATTCTATTTTTGTTGATATATTCCGCAAAGAAGCACTAATTATTTGCAAATTAAAAGTCGATAACTATATAAATCTTAAAATAAATGTTTTGGTATGACAACAGAAACAAAGCTTATACTGGAAGAGTTAAAGGAAATTAAAGAAGATCTGCAGTATCTAAAAAAACATGTGGTAGACGCAGATTTTGTTATCACAGATGATGATGTTGAGTCTATAAGAGAGGCAGAAAAAGATTTGAAAGATGGTAGAACAAAGAGGCTGATTTAAGATTGAAGTTCATCTCTCAAGAAGAGCAGAGAAATTCTTGGATAAATTAGACAAAAGCATCAAAGAAAGAATTGAAGATAGACTAAAAAAACTTGGGCCAAATCCAATCCCTTCTGATGCAAAATTCATAGGAAGAGACGAAGGGGAAATGGTCTTTCGATACAGGGTGGGGGATTATAGAGCAATTTATAAGGTAAAGCATGGCATGAATGTTGTTCTGATAACGAAAATCGACAAGAGGCCTAGGATCTATGATCGTGTGTAGACACAATAGAAGAAATAAAATAGAAGAGTAATTATTTACCCTTCTTTTTTTTAGAAGTTTTATATTCTTCTGCAAGAATTGATGCAGCACCGCCAAGTGCGCATGCAAGAGACATGCCCGTTGTATAAAACACATAGTGCACATACATTGATTCAGATTCTAGGCTAGGTGCATTTGCTATGCTAGCACCGAAGAATGTGCCAAGAATAGATGAAGTTGCCCAACCAGCTGCAAGTGTTAAGTAACTGGGCGTATGACTCTTGCTACCATTTCCTTGTTGAATTTTTTCATCGATTGTCATTTTATTTTCCTCCTTTGGCGATTTCTTCCTTTTTAATGGAATCATACGCACCACATAGTCCAAGCGCTATAATTGATGCACAAGCCAGACCAAAACCATAAAGGCTTTTTCTTAGATCAGCATCAAGACCATAAGCATCGTATGCTCCCGCTGTTTTAGGGTGTTCAACGAATAGTGTATGGTAAGTAAATTGGCCCATACCACCAATCATCCCTACAAGAGCAAGTGCTTTAATCTTTTTTTCCAGTGTCATTTCGTTTTCCTCCCTTAGATGCTAAAAGCAAAATCCATGGAATTAATGAAGTTCCCATCCCAAACAACATATACCCTAACGCATAATCCTCTCTCCGATATTGCTTATCATATTAAGGAAAGAGTCTTTATTAAGGAAGGGATGAAAGGCATCTTCATCAAAGGAGCTAGTACTTACAAGACCATCCCCTCACGATATTTTAACAAGAATCCTACCCAGATTTATGGGGATAATGTTCAGATTATTCTTTGGGGAAATCCGCATTATCTTATCATTATTCGCAACAAAGAAATTGCTGATTCTTATAGGAAACAATTTGAATTGATGTGGAGGACATTGCATTCACTATGACACGATCTTTGCCTCGGAAGTTCAAATTCCCATTTGGTTCTGGCAAGATTACAGAGGAAGCCAGCATTACTTGTCAGCATTGGGAGCCTGCTGTTCAGTATCTTGAATTCACAGAAGGAAAGGCAAAAGGTGAAAAAGCAGTTAGGTTTTGTGTCTATCAGTGAGGAAAATTCAGCCGCATGCCATTGCTGCTAGATGAAGAAGATGCAAAACGGTTGGGAAAAGAGATGCAGAAGACAGATAAACTAAAGCGTTTCTTAAGGCACATCACTTCTTCTTGAACCAATTAACAAGAAACAAAATTCCTATAAAAAATGCCAATCCAGATATTTGTATAGACCAAGATAGCATGTACCATTCAAATTGATTCTTAATAGCATCAATGACTATCAATGCAATGTACAATATGCCTGCAAGAATAAAACCAATTCCGCCAACAATCTCATATTTCCATGATATTAACAGAACAATCAATAAAATAAATACGGGAATATTGTGCATAAGCAATCCGCCTATTGTCCACCAGAAGCCTAAATCTTCAGCGAAAACATCTATTGACATCAATGCTAAGAGTAATATAAATATTATTGATAATATCAGTATCTCCGAAAGTACTTTGTTCTTGTGACTTTTGTTCAAGATAAAAGAACAATCAGATGCCTGATGCCACGCTTCTGGCATCTGAAGAACCATCAGAAAGAAGGAAATGATGGCATGCAGAATAGAGCTCACGCTATTCTGATCCGCCTACAAGACAGGCCGAACATATGCTACGCCATATAGTTCAGCTTGCAGCTGATTCGCCGCATGAATCTTGAACGCATCAAATGCCATCTTCTTTGACCAGAACATCAGCCACAAAGCATGCAGCAGCATGCTGATCAGGAAGTAAAAGTAGCGGATGATCACCAGCACCGATTTGCTCTTGATATGAACTTGATCTTCCATTCTAAAATTCGTCTCGATCTGCCATCTCCTGCAGTACAGATGCACATAGTCCATCCCTTCCTCCAGCATCATGTTCGTTGCATAGCTGCAGTTTACATTCTTTCCATTCTTGAATCGCACATCGCGCATAATTACTATTGATGTGCCTATTCGATTCATGGTCCTGTTGCCGTTCCATACAATCGTGTGATCAAACCTCTTCCAGCCATGCTTAGGCGTGGCTGCTATGCATCGTTCAATAGGCTCTTTATGCGGGGCTCGGATGAGATACTTGCACTGCTCCTCCTGGAGCAGTCGGATGACCTCTCCAGAATAAAAGCCGGCATCCAGAAGAATGCAGCGGATTCTTCCGAACAACTTCTTGGCAAAACTAAGAAACATGCTGAACAGTTCAGCCTTGTCCATGCCGAGATGGACAGGCACTGCCATGAGCGGAATCTTGTGCTTCTTCACCAAGGAGAGGACGGCGAATTTGTAATGCGCTTCCACCCCATCTTCTCCAGTCCAGGGATGAAGGTACGGACCAGCAGTCATGCCATAGAAGTCTTCATCAGTGAAATCGATGGCGATGGTCGGGATGGTGATGCGCTGCTTCTTCAGCAACGGTGAAAGAATCTGCTGATACGCAACAAGAAGATCCTCCTCATAGCTTTGTGCTATTCTCCTATGCAAAGAATCAGCCTTATTTCCAGTATTCTCGACATAACAATGGGATCGGGCAGCCTCCACGAGAGGCTGCAGGTAATCGTCAGGAAGAAGAGTGCTGTTCCTAGAGAATGGTGCGAAAGCTTTATGCAGGAAGTTAATTATGTATGCCTTATTCATTTGGGAGCAAGTAAGCACCGTGAGGTGCTACTTGCTTTTTTCTCTAAACTCTTGAGTGAAGAATCAGCCTTCGGAGATACTGTAATATTCTCGGTGTCCAATAAACGAACTTGCTTACTCCTTTTCTCATATCATTCTAATGTCTGCGCAAGTATATAAGAATAATCCTTTCAAAATCTAAAAATCAATGCCTAAACATTCAAGGATATATCTCGTTTTCATCAATCCTTTTCTCCGTAGAAGCAAGTGGTGTTATCTTTATAAGGGGCTTATGTTGCTATAATCCTATGGCAAGTGAACAGATTCTCAAGAAGCTCGATAAGATAGAGCAAGAGCTAGTTGAGATAAAGGAGCATATGGTTGACATTGACAGCATCATGACTGAAGAAGATTTCAAGGCACTTCTGGAGTATAGAAAGGATAAATCAGTTGGAGAACTTATTTCTCACGAACAGTTAAAAAAAGAGTTGGGATTGTAATATTCGATGTTGTCTATTCAAACCAAGCAAAGAAATTCTTGAAAAAAGTTGACAGAGTATTAATTAATAGAATTTTAGAAAAGATCGAAGGGCTAATGAACGAGCCCATGACTCATGATACAAAAAGCATTGAAGGATATAAGGAAAAACTATTTCGTGTTCGAGTTGGTGACTATAGGATTCTTTACGAGATTGATTATGATACAAAGAAGATAGGAATTGTAAAAATCGATAAAAGAGAACGAGTCTATTAAAATGTTGCCCAAATTTTCAATAATAGCAATTACATTACCATTCGAGAATACCCGCTTTTTTGTAGTCTTTTATCTGTAGAAGCAATTATTCAACGATATGTTTATAAAGAATTTACCTATTTTCCCTTGTATGCCAGAAAGAATGCGTGATATTATCATTATTGGAGGTGGAATTTCTGCCCATACTGCTGCAGTATACGCTGCCCGTGCATCGCTCAGGCCATTGGTCATTTCAGGTGCAGGCCTTGACCAGTTAAGTTTGACTACTGTTGTCGAGAATTATCCTGGCTTCCCCGAAGGTATTATGGGGCCTGATTTGATTCAGAATTGCAAGAAGCAGGCACAAAAGTTCGGTGCAGAATACATCGAAGAGAATGCTGATTCTTTGAAAAAGATCAAGGGAGTTTTTGAAGTTGGTGTTGGAAAGAAGAAATATCAATCTCGGACAATTATCATCAGCACTGGCGCATCTGCAAGGAAATTAGGAATTCCAGGAGAAGACAAGTATTTTGGCAAGGGAGTCTCAACATGTGCGGTCTGTGACGCAGCATTATACAGGGATAAAGTAGCAGTTGTCGCAGGCGGAGGCGATAGCGCAATGGAAGAAACATTGGCATTGTACAAGTTTGCAAAAAAGATTTATATTGTTCACAGAAGAGACAGTTTCAAGGCCAGTAAGATTATGCAGGATCGTGTCATGAAGCTCAAGGACAAGATTGAAATCATATGGGATTCAGCAATTACCGAAGTTAAGGGAAATAAGTTCGTAGAAGGCGTAATTATAAAAAATATAAAAACTAATAAAACAACAGAATTGAAATGCGATGGCATGTTCCTTGCTATTGGCCATGTTCCTAACACAAATATATTCAAGGATATTGTCAAGCTGGATGAGCAGGGATATGTTATCACAGATAAACTTGGAAAAACAGATGTTGAAGGAATATTTTCAGCAGGAGATGTCCAGGATCATGTATTCAAGCAGGCAGTCACATCAGCAGGCACTGGATGCATGGCTGCGATTAATGCTGAAAGATACATCGAAAATCTAAAAGCTATGGGGAAATACTAAATGGTAAACTTTGATGAATTCGGACCAGAAAAGATATTCGAAGTCTACAATCCGAAAGTAGGCATGCATGGTTTCGTAATTCTTGACAACCTAAGTCTTGGAGTCGGCAAGGGCGGCATTCGAATGACTCCTTCAGTCTCTATCGATGAAGTCGCAAAATTGGCAAGGACAATGACCTGGAAGAATGCATTGGCAGATCTCCCATTCGGCGGTGCAAAAGCAGGAATAATAGCAGATGATCGTGTTATCACAAAACAGAAGAAAAAAGAGATAATCCAGGCC
>CAYITV010000018.1:0-10277 GCA_964366285.1 Candidatus Woesearchaeota archaeon
ATTTTGAGATTTACTATACCAAGCTCGATTCTAATGGGAATACGCTGGTGGATGATAAGCGATTGACCTTTGTTCCAGATTTTTCCATTGCACCAGCTCTTGCTGTTGATACCAATAATAATCTCCATATTGTTTGGAGTGACACACAAACACCAGGGAGTTCTTTGGAACTTTATTATATGAAGCTGGACAATAATGGAAATACTCTTGTTCCCGCTACTCGACTTACTTTTACGAGTGGCGCATCGGGAAATCCTTCGCTTGATCTTGATTCGAGTAATAATGTCCATATTGTTTGGCAAGAGGACAAGATTGGATATTGGCAATTGTATTACACAAAATTAGACAACAATGGGAATACGCTGGTGGATGATACGATACTTACGCCTCCAACATCTCCCGGTGATAGCTGGATTCCCTCTCTTCAGGTAGATACTCTTAATAATATCCATATTGCGTGGCGTGACAACAGGGATTTTAATTTTGAGATTTACTATACCAAGCTCGATTCTAATGGGAATACGCTGGTGGATGATAAGCGATTGACGTTTGACAATGCACTTTCTGGCTATGCCTCACTTGTTACTGATGCTTATAATAACGTCCATATTGTTTGGGATGATGATAGAGATGGCATTTATAAAGGAGAGATTTATTACACCAAATTAGATAATAATGGAAATACGATAGTGGATGATATGAGGATTACTTCCGCTAATGGCCGGTCTGAACATCCTTCGCTCGCTCGCGATTCGAGTGGTAGCCTCCATGTTGCATGGGTTGATGACCGCGATGGCAATATAGAGATTTATTATAAGCGATCGACAAAAGAAAACATTCCTGTTATTCTTGTTCATGGGTTGTACGGCGAACCTGACACAACATGGAGTACTATGAAGCAACGACTGGAGCAAGATGGCTTTACTGTGTTTGCCACCGATCTAGAGCCAGGTCCATTACCAGCGAATGGAGATATTACACAATACGCCAACGTTATTAGAGGTCATATTCAAAATGTGAAAGCTCAAACTGGTGCACAGAGAGTAGATCTTGTTGTTCATAGTATGGGCGGTTTGGCATCACGGTGGTATATTCAGCGCAATGCTTTCCAAGGTGATGTGCGAAAGCTGATCATGCTTGGCACTCCAAATCACGGATCTGAAGTGGCTGAATTTGCTTATAATTTTTTCCTGATTACGGGATTTATTCCTGGATGGTTCTTCACCTTTTTCGGTGTCGCTGGATTAACAGCATTGGGACAATCTGTCTTTGACATGATTCCAAATTCCTGTTTCCTCAACACCTTAAATTATAATGCCTGCGGGGGGTATCCCACAGGACCTGAAATTATCTCTGTATCTGTCCCATACCATACAATCGCAGGAAATAAAGATTCTTTTTTGACCAATTGGATTTTTTCTGGCAAGTCAAATGATGGATTCGTGACTATCCTTAGTGCTTTCCTTACCAATGTCCCCATCTCTATCTTTTTTTTGACCCATAGTGAGACTCATGAAGACCTTCAAGCTTATAATTTAGTTAAGAGTATCTTGCTCAGCGAAAGTGTCCCTGAAAGCGGCGCACTCCCCAGTGAACTTGCTGTTCCTCTTCTCGTCTTCGCCATCGATACGCTTTCACCGCAGCAATCTCTGAATACTTCTCTCTTTACAGATACAACGCTTACAAAGGCTACCGTCTTGCTCTTGCGAAATGAAAGCATGCCTAATCTTACTCTCCTCACACCACAAGGCGAACTCATTACACCTTCAACGACGCATCCTAACATCACCTATTTTAGTGATCCCAACGGCACGGTGCAGGGTTATTCTCTCTCAACGCCTATCCAAGGCGAATGGATCATTACCGTCGATGGTGCTTCCCTTTCCACTTCAGAAACGTATACTCTTATTGCAACTGGTAACACAACACTACAGTTGGAATCTTCAACAACCCCTTCCCCTGTGCCACCGCAACAACCCGTCGTTATCAACACAAGCCTATTTGACGGTACTTTGCCCGTGGTAGGAGCAAGTGTGGCTGCCATTATTTTCAAACCCAATAGAGATAATGAAACCATCCCACTTTTTGATGATGGCTTGCATCAGGACGGTGCTGCTAACGATGGAATGTATGCAAACACTTACACTAATATCCAACAGTTTGGAGCACACTCTGTTCTCGTGCGGGCCAATGGGACCTATGCAGGAGGATTCTCACGCGTTTCCCTTACCACTTTCTTTGTCGAGATTGCACCAGATTTGACCCTTACTGATGCAGATATTACCTTCTCGACCCAAACCCCCACAGAAGGAGAGCAAATTACCATTGGTGCTACTCTTCGCAATATCGGAACAGAAAATGCTTTTAATACGACCATTTTTATCTACGATGGCGAACCATCACAACAAGGTATTCTCATTGGACAACTGATAGCTGATATTCCTGTTTCTCAAAGCACTATTATTTCACTTCCATGGACAACAGTAGGTGGCAATCACACCATCATTGTGTTTCCCAGTCCTTATAATGCCTTCATTGACTTTGATTACACAAATGAAAAGGCTACCAAGAATTTGTATGTAAATTCTCACCCCAACGTCACGTCTATTCCTCCTACGAGTGCTGCTTTTGGCAGTCTTTATACGTATGATGTGGAAGCTACTGATCCTGATAACGATACCCTTGTTTATATACTCAATGTTGCTCCGCCAAATATGACCATCGATCCAACCACGGGGTTGATTCAATGGGTGGCAAAAGTTATGTCTGGTCCTGTCAACACATCATATGGTTGGCATAGACAAGTTGGCGGTAAGGTTCCTGTCCGTGTCAATGTGAATGATAACAAGGGTGGCTTTGCTCTTCAGGAATGGAATATTACAGTGTATATCCAAGGAATATAAGTGCTCTTCTCATGAGGTCACTCCCAAACATGCATCAACTACTTTATTGGATGTGGGAGTGGAACGTGTGGTGCCTGGATGACCTTGTGGTGCCACCCACAGGATTGCCGGTTGGTTCTCTCTTTGGATAAGTTTTCTGTTCTTTGATGGAGGCGTATGCACATTCTCATAGGCAAGCAGTTTTCGCTCTAACTCCTGGTTCTTTTGTTTCAGTTCAGTGATTTGTTGCTGCAAGCAAGCACAGTGCTGTCACGCCTCTTTTTCCATAGAAAAAGAGTGTAAGAATGACTCCTACTTACAATTTTCGGTTAACTAGATACGTACGTTTTGATAGAGGGAATTTCCTGCTTAGAAGGCGCCGCCGAGATACAGATGCTGGACACGATTATCATTTAAAAGGCTTTTGCAAGCGCCTTACAACCTATTTTGTTCTACTATGAGGATGGATATGCCTTCATTATTAACCTCAATGATCTTTTCTGAGAAAATATGCGTTACTACTGTAACTTTGAGGTATTTATTTTTTTTATGCGATGTTCTGTATTACTACCTTTTCAGGAACAGGCGCAAATTTGTGTCTATCAAGAATAATCAAAAGTTCGTATGTATTCAACTTTGATTTAAAATAATTTCTTAATGTTTCGAGTATTTCAGCAAGTTTTGCATTATTTTCGACATAAAAATTAATGATGATATTCCATTGTCCTGCACAATTTCTTATGCAATAAATATTTTCCTTTTCTTTAAGAAAAAGAAGATCTTTTGGCGTTAAACCGCCAAAGATGTCAAGCAAAAAAATGTATGTATTAAGACCCAAAGCATGTTTATTTGTTCTTGCGTGGAAACTTAAGATAATCCCGCTTTCAATGAGTTTTTTTATGTGGTAACGAATATTCTCCGGCGTTGTTTTAATGACTTGAGCAAGAGAGACAAAAGATTCGCGTGCGTTGATAGATAACCTCTTTAGAATATCTAAATCCATTTGATCCATATGATTATGAGAAGAATATAGAATTCTTTTTGGTTGGTTGAATTTTTCATTGAATTTTCCTATTTGCATGCTGTACAAGTAGAATGATGATGCGTTGACCACATTAATACGAGAAACATCTTTCTTTATGGGAAGCAACATATCGTTCAATGTGGAATAAAGTTGCTGTGTATTTTTTGCAAGAACCTGAAGTTCATAATCATATTCTCCAATAACTCGTGTCACTGCAACAACATATCCATTTTTTTTAACTCGGTTAATGAAAATATCCCTTTTTTTGACAAGTGCACCAAATTTTATAAAAACATAAAAGAATTCATAACCTAATTTTGAATAATCAATGAGCGGCACAAATGAGAGAATAATTTGGCGTTGAAGAAGACCATTTATACGTGATTTAACACTATCCTTTGAGAGGCGAGCATAATGGCCAATTTCAGTATATGGAAGCCTTCCATGGTCTGCAATGACTTGGAGGATTTTTAGATCCTTAGCATTTAATGATAGCATTCAAGAAAAAAATGTAATGTGCTATATATATTTTTCTTTTTTTCTTGTTTTTTTGAAGTAAGTAATAAATACATTAAAAGATTGTAGATTTTAAGAGATATAAAACAAAAAATGATTGAAAATATAATTGCTTTGGAGGCATTACTATGAGCAAAGAAAGCGAAGAAAAAACTTGGGCACATAACAAAGGGGAGAGGGATTATAAAAAGTGTGATGGATTAGCAGATTCTAATCCTCTTACCGAGCTTTTCCATCCTAGTTATACTCCACCTTCAGGACGTAAAAGTGAATATGACTCTGGATGGAGGAACGCTGAAAAACAACATAAGTATGGCTCGAATAGTTCTGCTTGTTGCTTCATAACCACAGCATGCTTACGTGCACTTGACCTACCAGAAGATTCTCTTGAGTTAAGAGCAATGAAAACATTGACAAAAGAGCATATTCTTACATCACGACATGGAATGCGAGATTACATTCTGTATGGGAGAATAGCACCACAAGTTGTCGATGCAATAGAGGCAAGAAGCGACTCACGAGAGATCTGGAAAGGTGTTTACAACAGGCTGCAAGGCATTACCCAACTTGTTAATGACAGATCTTATGAAAAAGGGTATGAATGCTACAAATCTTTAGTAAGTGATTTACGCCAGGCATATTAGTATCTTGTATTGTGCTAGATATGCTCCAATCACTTTCTTATTTTTTTATTTCTTTTGGCAGGGGATATAATTATAAATCCAATCCTTCATTAATAGTTTATGGCATTTCAAGACCAGACTGAACGTGAAAAAAAACTCTCTTTTTTAGTATTGATGGTAAAGAATTCTGCGAAGTTTAGGCAATTGGATGATACTATTGTTGAGAAGGAATTGCGGCGAAGATTTAATCACCACCCTTCGCTGTGGAAGCTTGTGCTGCATAAAGATGAGAAACATCTCATGAGAAACGAACGCGTGAAAAAGCTTGTAAGAGGGGTCAGAGCTTCTTTATTTCCATTGTTCAGCCTTTATTATGGAAAGCAAGCGAAGAAAAAATATGATCTCCTGAAGAAACTTGAGAGGCATCTAGATGATGAGAATAAAGTCCTGGAGTTTCATAGGGAATTATTAAATTGCCACACTTCCTCAAGGGAGCGCGCAGCGTTCTATGAAGAGCTGTACAAAGATATCTTTTCAATTACGGGAAAACCACAAAGCCTTCTTGACCTTGGATCTGGGTTAAATCCTGTTTCATTACCATTCATGCATCTTGAGAATGTCAAGTATACTGCAAGTGATTTCAGCCAGAAGGAATGTGATTTTTTACAATCATATTTTGACATTGTCAGAGGTAAGTACCATATTGATGGAAAAACCATCTGCTTAGACTTATTAGATGACAAGGATGTTGAAAAACTAAGACAATTACCTGCTGTTGATGTTTGCTTCTTGTTTAAGGTTGTTGACCTGCTTGACAGAAAAAGGAACAAACGAAGCGAAAAGGTTCTTAATGCTGTTAATGCGCAATTTATCGCTGCAAGTTTTTCCACAAGAACTATCTCTGGAGAAAAGATGGACAGGCCAACTCGAAAAGGTTTTCTGCTTATGCTGCAGCGATTAGGTTATAAATATAACATCATTGAAAAACAGAATGAATTGTTTTATGTGATTAAGAAATCCTAGTGATTTAGACTTCATACTTAGGTGAACAAACTATGTTCTTTAGAGAACAGGAATGTTTATATACTAATAGTTAATAATCATTAACCATTGGTTATGGTACGAACTTCAAAAAACGAGCAGAGGATACTGAACTTTTTGACACGTCATTTTACTGAAAGGTATAACATCAATCAGCTAGCAAAATATATGCAAATAACTCCTGCAGGAGCTTTAAAGCTGCTGAGAAGATTGGAACATGAAAAAACTGTAACACCAAAAAGGCTTGGAAACGCTATTTTTTACAATCTTAATTTCACTTCTGACCTGGCCAGGAAAAAGGCGGAATTGGCATTATTTGAGGAGATACCGCTACCCTATGCCCGAGCCCAAGCAAAAGATTTGGAACGGCTACGCCCGCTTGTCCGAGCTGCAATCCTCTTTGGATCTGTGTTAAAAAAAGGTGATGCGGCTGGAGACATTGATGTGCTTGTTATTTTCGAAAAAAAACAACATAAGCAGCTGCAGAATGCGTTAAATAAACTTCAAGCATTAAAAACTAAGCACATCCAACTAGTCATGCAGACTCCTGAAGACTTTGTCAAGAATCTGAAAAAGCCAGATCTTGTCATCCTGGAAATCATAAGAACGGGAAAGGTTTTATGGGGGCATGACCTCATTTTGGATTCAATAAAACAGTCGGTGGAACAGTGACACATGCTGAAAACAAGATTGGCTGGTGCTTGAAAAAGGCTGAAAAGGAAGGCATTAAGCACAGAGGGTTGCGAGAGATAAAACCTGATTTGCACAAGGCAGATGACAACATCAAGAAGGCAGAGCATAATCTTGAAGTCATGGAAAGCCTCATAGCACAGGGATTTAATGACTGGGCAATCAATGCATCATTTTACACCAATTACCATTGTCTCTTGGCAATCCTACATAAATTCGGCTACGAGAGCAGAAACCAAGAATGCACATTTGCAGCGATTGAATATTTAATCGAACAGGGGAAAATCAGCTTGGAAAAAATAGACTTGCACAAGATTTTTGCAACTGACAAGCACGAGAATCTCGAAGAAGCAGACATTGTTGACTTGAGGGAACACTTTTAGTATGGCACAGAAACACTTGTTGAAAGGCAGAGAATACAAGAGCTTCTAAAGCAAACAAAAGGGTTCATTGAAAAGACAAAAACAATCCTACAGTCCCAATAGTTTCAAATTTTTTACAAGTCAAGGATGCGGATGAGGGGCAAATTGACATGGCTTATCACCATAAGTGCAGAATACACAGCATCCATCCTTTGCCTGCAGCATCTTTTTGCATGATGGACATTCAAAAAAAGCCATGCAGACATTCTTGTGGAGAGTGATCTTACTTTTTGCCTTGCATGAAGGACAGATAATATTTCCGGTAAATGATTCTTGCTTCATGATATTTCGACGAAAATATCGTCACCTCTGATTTCCACTTCATATGATTTTAAGCCTGGTGAAGGAGGCATCACGCCTTGACCTGTTGAAACATCAAACTGCCAGCCATGCAGAGGGCAGGTTACTGTTGTGCCATCAACAAAACCATCGCCCAAGCTTCCTCCGCGATGAAGACAGGTGTTGTCAATAGCATAAAACTCACCATTGATGTTGAATAATGCAATTGATTTGTCCCCTACCTGCACTGTTTTTCCAGACCCTTCCGTGATATCATGTGCTTCTGCTACTTTTACTGCCGTCATATCAATCTGCTTAATATCCTATCTTTTAAAGTTTACGTTGCTGCAATGCATTTTTTTGAAAGAAAGGTTTAAATCTTATTGAAATGCTGTTATTGATAATGAAACGAATTGTGGTAATAGGCGGCGGTTTTGGTGGAGTTTATACCATAAAATATCTCCTAAAACATCTGAAAGACAGGAAAGATGTGAGTGTAACCCTGTTAAGCAGGGATAATTACTTTCTATTCACCCCGATGCTGCATGAAGTAGCAACTGGAGGATTGAACAGGTATGATGTTGTAGAGCCATTGCGCGATATTTTCAATGCCAAGAATTTTGATTTTGTGAAATGTGAAGTAAAAATGATTAATTTTGATAAAAAGCAGATTGAGACAAGCTTGTGCGAGATTCCATATGATTATGTCATAGTTGCATTAGGATCAAAAACAAATTTCTTCGATGTGCCAGGGGCGCAGGAGCACTGCTTGGACTTGAAAGATATGACAGCAGCTGCTGCAGTACGCAACAGAATTATCAATTCGCTCGAGATAGCATCAAAGTTTTACAAGATGAAGGATGTGCAATCTTATCTTAATTTTGTGGTTGTTGGCGGAGGGCCGACTGGCGTTGAATTGTCTGCTGAGATTGCAGAGTTTGTAAGGCAGATGCTAAGGAATAATTATAGACATTTGGGAAATCATTTTAATGTTTATCTGCTGCAAAGGGGAGAGATGATAATACCATTTATTCATCCAAACATACGCGAGAAGGCATTAGGAGAACTAAAAAAGAAGGGTGTTACAGCACTATTGCATGCAGAAGTAACAAATGTTATGGATGATTGTGTTGAGATTAATGGTAAAGAAAAGATTCCTTCCCACACTATTGTGTGGACATCTGGTGTGAAACCAAATGCTGTTGAAACTCATCCAAAAATTGCTGATGAACGAGGATATTTTCATGTCAATTCGTATCTGCAGATTGATGGAATGAAGAATGCTTTTGCGCTTGGCGATTGCGCATTGTTTTTCAACAAAGGAGAGAAGAAACCAGTTCCTGCACTTGCACAGACAGCTACCATTCAAGCGAGGATTGTTGCGAGAAATGTCCTTCATCTATTGAACAGAGAACAGTTAGAAGAGTGCCATGTGAAATTGACTGGGCTGCTTGTTTCTGTTGGGCAGAAATATGCAGTGGCTGACCTTTGCGGCATCAGATTCAGCGGATTCCTTGCCTGGTGGCTGTGGAGGACCATTTACCTTTTCAAATTATTCGGGAGAGCAAACAAGTTCAGGGTCGCGATAGACTGGACAATAAATCTTTTTTCAAAGAGAGATACTAGCCAGATTTAATGCCTTCTACCATGAAACGGCCGTCTCTTTCCAAACCTGCCAGGGGATCTTGACCTGCCACCAAACCTTTGCTGAGATTGGCTCTGAATAAACGGCTGATAATGGACTGGTGCAAATGGTGGAGTTTCCAAGCGCTCTATTTTCAGCGATCGATCCTCCTGGACCCGCCTGAAATTCTCGTAGTCTTTTTCAGAGAGCAGGGAAACGGCCTTGCCGCTCTCGCCTGCGCGGGCTGTCCTGCCGATGCGGTGAAGATATTCTTTTGATGTTTTTGGGATGTCATAATTATAAATATGAGTAACATCCTTTATGTCCAAGCCGCGCGCAGCAATATCGCTGGCAACCAGTATATGGGTGTCTTTTGAATGAAAGTCTTCCATAGTTCTTGATCTTTGCTGCTGCGTCAGGCCGCCATGGATGGCTCTTGCCTCAAATCCATGCTTTTTGAGATTGTATGCGACAATATCTACTGATCTTCTAGTGCCGCAGAATACAACAACCAAATTTGCTGTCTCATTCTTAAGCAGATGAGCTAGCAAAGAGAATCTTTCGTTGATTCCAATAACATAATAATACTGCTTTAATAGATCCTTGTCAACATACTGCTTTGTCTTGATTGTAACTGGATTTCTCATGTATTCCTGGGCTATCCTCATTACCTGGGAAGAGAATGTGGCGCTGAACATCAGAGTCTGCCTTTTCTTGTTTAATGCATTGATTATTTTCCTGACATCTATTATGAATCCCATGTCAAACATCTTGTCTGCCTCATCAAGAACCAATGTCTTGATATTTGTAAGGTTTATTTCTCTTCTGCTGATGAGGTCGAGGAGCCTTCCAGGTGTGCCAACTGCAATATGAGCATTCCTTGCCTTTTGTATCTGCGGGTTAATGCCTACACCGCCAAAGATCTCAACTATATTGATGTTTTTATAGCGGGCAAGCTTTTCGAATTCTTTTGTGATCTGCTGGCATAATTCCCTTGTAGGAGTCACGATAAGAATCTGTAATCCTTCTGAATTCTTAAGCATCTCTAAAAGAGGGATTGCAAATGCCAGTGTCTTTCCTGAACCTGTGCTGGATTGACCGATGACATCCTTGCCTTCCTTGATTAATGGGATAGTTCTATGCTGAATCTGTGTCGGGGCTTCGAATCCATATTCC
>CAYITV010000019.1:0-10242 GCA_964366285.1 Candidatus Woesearchaeota archaeon
ATGAGAAAGAAAGACCAGGCAGAGGGCCTTTTCGAGGCCATGCATACAGGTCACAGCGTCTATGCTACTGTTCACGCAGACAGCATAGCAGAAACCATCCAGCGTCTTATCAATCCGCCTATTGAAGTCCCAAAGAACCTGCTTGTTGGTGTTAACCTGAATGTTGTCATGTTCAGGGACAGGAGGCGTGGAATCAGGCGCGTCTATCAGATGGGGGAGTTTATCCCTTCAGCAGAAGAGGATGGCACAGGAGTCAGGCCGAATATCCTTTACCGCTGGAAGCCAACAGAAGATGAAATCGTAGAGCATTCATCATCCCTGCGTTTGTTCGAGGAGTTAAGCAGGCACACCGGCATGACATTGATGCAGATAGAGGATGATCTCAAGAAAAAGCAGAGCATACTGGCTTGGATGGTAAAAAACAACATCCGCCATGTCGATAAGGTCGGGGAGATAATGAGGCAGTACTACATAGATCCAGATTCTGTCCTTGAGATGAGTGGTGAGCGTGCAGACAGATAGTTTCTCCCAATCACTGGAGAGAACATTTATGAATATTCAGCATGTAAATGTCTATTATGGAAAGAGGTGGCCTGATTGATTAAGATTCCCTTCTCATTGCTCCCGGCAAAGGTGTTGTACCGGTTCGCTCGCCATTATCTGGGATTGGCTCAGAAGATAGAAAGAAGCTATCCAAGCATAGAAATTTATCTGAATCAGGCAGAAGCAAAGATAAAGTCTATTGATTATATCTCTATGTGCCTGGTTTCTTTGACATTTTTTGCTGCTGTGATATTCCTTCTTAGTCTTATATCGCTTATGTTTGGGGCTTCGTTTTATCTTCCGCCGTTGCTTACAGTTGTATTCACAAGCTTCGTTTTTATGCAGCAGATGGCATTCCCCAAGCTGACTGCTGTCAGAAGGATAAAGGAAATTGACAAGAATCTTCTCCCTGCTCTCCAGGACATGCTTGTCCAGCTTAATTCAGGCATCCCGTTGTTTAATATTCTTGCAAACATCGCCCGCGGCAGCTATGGCGCAATCTCAGTCGAGTTCAAGAACGCGATACAGGAGATTAATGCTGGAAAAAATCAGATTGATGCGCTGGAGGATATTGCAGTAAAAAATCCGTCTGTTTTGTTCAGGAGAACCATCTGGCAGCTTGTCAACGGAATGAAAGAAGGAGCAGATATTGCATCTCTGATCAAGGAAGTCATGCGTGCTGTCGGCGATGAGCAATTAACCCAAATCCAGAGATACGGCGGTCAATTAAGCCCGTTGGCATTGTTCTACATGCTGATTGCAATAATAGCCCCGTCACTGGGAGTGACATTCATCATAGTGTTGTCTTCATTTGTCTCTCTTTCGCCTGTGATTACAAAAACTCTTTTCTACGGGTTATTGGGATTCACGCTTCTCTTCCAGGTCATGTTCCTTGGGATGATCAAGACAAGGAGGCCGGCTTTGCTGGAATAAGCAATGTTATATCGCATTATCAGCAGGTTATATCCAAAAAAAATCCATGACAGTTTCGGCCAGATGTTGATGTACAACAACATATCTGCTGACATAGATAGGTACCTTGGCCTTGTAACAATATTCTCGCTTATCCTGGCAATTTTAATCTCATCGCTCATCAGGATATTTGTCAGTTTCAACATATTCCTTCTTTTCTTGGCTAGTTTTATAATAACACTCTCATCAGTCTACACATATCTGGTTTTAAGCGCAGATTCCCGTGCAAAGTTCGTTGAAGAGATGCTCCCGGATGCATTGCAGCTGATGTCAGCAAATCTTCGTGCAGGCATGACTGTTGACAAGGCCCTTCTTCTTGCGGCACGCCCAGAATTCAGTCATTTCAAGGATGATATCAACGAAGTTGGAAAAGAGATCGCCACAGGCAAGGAATTCGGCGAGGCGTTGATGGGCATGACAAGAAGGATTCGCTCTGAGAAGTTGCTCAAGACATTCCAGTTGGTCATCACAGGAGTTGAATCAGGAGGCGAACTAGCAGACCTGCTTGAGCACAGCGCATCAAATCTTCGCCAGCAGAAACTAGTCGGTGAGCGTGTCCGCTCTAGTGTTCTTGTCTATGTCATCTTCATTTTCTCTGCAATTGGTTTCGGCGCCCCGATGCTATTCGGCCTTAGCTCATTTTTGATCGAGGTCATAACAGATATCTTCTCAAAGATAGAAATTCCAACTGCAGACATTGGCAAAAAGCTCCCATTGACATTCACAAAGATTTCGATAACAACTAATTTTGTCAACACATACGTGATTACTTCGATGATGATGACATCCTTGATGGGATCCCTTATTCTTGGTCTCATCTCAAAAGGCAAGGAAAAAGAAGGCCTTAAGTTTCTGCCTATACTGGTCATTATGACATTAGTATTATTCTTCTTAGTAAAGTTCTTGATTGCCCAGCTGTTGAGCGGATTGTTCCAGATTTGACGCATATTTGCAGAAAGCTTTTTATATAGGGGAATTTGCTAATTGGATTGAGGTAAAAGAGGATGATAGTGCCAAAACTTCAGCGAATTGCTTCTGGTATCTATGGTCTGGACAAGCTTATTGAGGGCGGTTTTAAGTCAGGCAGCATCAATCTTGTTTGCGGCGGTGCAGGTTCAGGAAAAACAACATTTGCTGTCCAGTTTCTGATTGAAGGATTAAAAAAAGGTGAAGCCGGTATATATATTACATTCGAAGAAAGAAAGGAAAAGTTATACGATGACATGCTTGAGTTCGGTTGGGACCTGGAAAAATATGAGCGTCTGGGCTTGTTTCGTTTCTTGGAATACACTCCTGAGCAGATCAAGCGAGTGTTAGTCGAAGGCGGCGGGACAATTGATGCAGTTATCACTCAGCTTCGTACCAAAAGGTTGGTGATTGATTCTATCACAAGCTTCGCCTTGTTGTTTCGTGATGAGCTCACGCAAAAAGAGTCATCCCTTGCCCTTTTTGAATTAATCAACCGCTGGGGGTGCACAGCCATCCTTACAAGCCAGGCAGTCCAGCTGTCTCCAGAAGAGCTCACATCGCAATTGCAGTTTGAAGTTGACAGCATCATTCTCCTTTACCATTTCATGAAAAAAGGCGTAAGAAGCCGCGCACTTGAGGTTCTGAAGATGCGGGGCACAAAAACTCCTGAAAAGAGTGTTAAACTAGAGATCAATTCCAAAGAAGGGCTTTTGGTTTTTCCCGATAATGTTATAGAAACGATTTAATCTTCCTTTTCTCTTCTTGAATAAAGATAGAAATAAACCCCAGTGATTGCTGATGCTATAATCGCAGCTCCTAAAAATATATAAAAGAATGCAGCATCAATCAGTTTTGTTGCGCATCTTCCAATCCTGCAGTCCTTTGTGAAGCATTCATAGTCATTCAAGCATGTTATTCCTTTGTCCTTTTTTAGCATCATCTTTTCAGAAATATCGCAATATCTTATTCCTTCTGACGTTCCAGCTGTCAAACATTCCCCGTTGACAACGCAAGATCCAATCCTTTGATTGATGCAGGTCTTAGGCTGTCCATCGCACGTATCATCCGTACATATGTTATCATCATCGCAGTCTTTTGCTTCATTGCACATGTCAACAATCTCACAGTCTTTGTCAGTCTCCTTTGTGCAGCCCTTTGGGCAGCAGCTGTCATCATTCAAGCATTCGATTATCTTAACAGATTTGCATTTGTAAGGTACATATGTCTTATCACAAGATGGTGCTGAGCATAAAGTCTCAACGCCGGAAACATTTACACAGTCGCTGTCCTGCTGGCATTCATAATGCGCTTTTGGTTGTGTAACATTCTCGACGCACATGTTATTCAGACAGCTTAAAGAACTTGGATAGCATCCGCAGTCAGTGCAGCAGAATCCAGGCCCTTCACCATTGTCAAAATCACATGATGCATCTCCGCATACAAAGTTTATTGTTACATTAAGTATGGCTATTGCAGGTATCTTTGAAAGCCCAGTCAAATGAATATAAACGCCGCCAATAAAACCAAGATCATTCTTCTGGATTGTGCCGTAACGATCATCCACTTTGAAGCTTGCAGCTTCGCCCAAAACACCAATAAAAGTTATGTTCTTTCCATTCATCATTGTGCTCTCGCCTAAACCAATTATGACCTTTTCAGTGCCTGCTCCAGCAAAAGAAACAGTAAGCAAGAGAATAAGCAATACTAATAATCCAGACCTCTTCTTCAGCCGCATGCCATCTTTTTAGTATTTTTTTCTATATAAATGTATGGCTCATAATTTCTTCAGAATAAAATGTAAAAGAATTACTTGACCACCAATGTGGTAGTCATGCCCTTCTCTTTGTGTCCTGACATCGGGCAGTAAATCTCATAAGTGCCTGGCTGCAATGTAATTTCTAATGTGTCTACTTCATCTAAGTTTACAGATACCTGGTCGCCTGCAGATTTTCCAGTTGCCTTGTCTACAATCCTTAGTGCATGCGGCCATTTTGGCCCGTTGTTTGTTACTATGAACTTCGTCTTGCCCGCAGGAATCTCCTTCTTGTCAAGTGTTATCTTCCATTCTGACTCTGTTACTGTCACTATTTGCTCAGGTCCAGTATCCTCTTCAACAGGCTGTGTTGTTGCCTCAGTCTCTTCTATATCGCCATCCTCGACTGTGGGCATCTGCTCGCCTTGCACCTCGCCCTGCTCTTGCGCCTGTTTTGGTGTGCAGCTAATGACTATGAATAGAAGTAACAAACACATAACAACGACTGAAGCCTCTTTTAGTTTGCGTATATTCATACCTTATTATCTTATAATTTGCTCTTTTTAAAGTTTTTTGTTGTTGATTATATGCTTTTCCTGGCTTTCTTTAGAAGAATAAGACTACAAGCAGGGATAAAAGTGCCATGTTAAAAAAGTCTGCAATCGAAGTGGTGATTGGAATCAGGAAATTATTGGGGTCTTCTTTCTTTCTGTAGTAGTGAATGCCTGCAACAACTGATGTTATGAAGAGGATCACCACTAATGACAGCACGTCTGCCAGCACAATGAGAAACATCTTTAGGGCTATTACGATGTCTAATGACTGTTGCAGTGTTTTTGTGGCAATGGCTGCAAAGACCGCGCTTATCAGAACAGTAATTATTGAAACAAGTAAAATCTGGATAAAAAGGATGCGCAATTCCCTGTTCAGCAGTGCACTTCCCCTTATTTTTCCTTCATGAAGCATCGTGGAGAATTTTGATGAGACTACAATGCCGTAATTTCCTATCATGCCGTTAAGGATTGGCAGCATGATTATCAGTGGCATGATCTTTACAAAAAATGGCTTTATGTGTTCCAGGGTAAATCCCCCAAAAGAGCTGATCAGTGATGCGAGCAACAGTATTTTGATGCTTTCTTTTAATATGGTCTTTGCTACATGCGAATGCGGGCCGTACTCTTTGACATAGAATAGCGTGCGCTTTGAGAGTTTGTGTTTCTTGTGTATGGTATAAATCAATGGGTGGTGCTGGCTTCTTTTAATCTGCCTTAGTTTTTCCAAGTGTTGTCTTAAGGTTTTCATACTATCACCAGCGCAATAAGAAGTGCTATGATGCTCGATATGTCTGCTGTTGATGTTATGAACGGCCCGATGATGTTGTTCGGATCATGCCCCTTCTTGAAGAAATAGACTGTAAAGAACAAGGCAAGCGGTATCTCTATGGCATTTGCAATAACTCCTGCAATCAAGGGTATGTAAATCAGTTGCAGTGCCACAACTCTAAGTGTGAGGTAATTAAAGATAAAAGCGATGACCCCAAGCGATAATGAAACGATGATTGCTAATGCAAAAGATGCAGTGATGTTTCCTTTGAAAAGTTTGGTGAGGTGGTGTGTCTGCGGCCTGACAACGCCCACAAAAAGGCCGGAGCTTATGCGCGAGGCAAATGACCCGCTTATGTTTCCTCGCATCTCAAGAAATCCTGGAAGTAGTATGAGCATGCCTGGAATTAGCAGGAGTTTGTCTGTATAAACCGCCAGTACAATGCCGGCAATCATCCCTCCAACCAAGGAAATCACTTGCGAGTATAGGATGTCATGGAAATCAGTACTGAATATCTCGCGGCTTGTAATTCCTCTTTTCATCACTATCGCAAAAAATAGGTGCTTTCATATAAAAAACCACCGGTTTCCGCATAACAAGTCGAAACACATAGGAAACTATTTAAATTATCGTAAGCAATGCATCATCATGGAGTATTACACAAAAGAGGTAACTGAGGTTCTCCATCTGCAGGCAACTTCTGAAAGAGGGTTGGCAAGCAGTGAAGCATCGCTTCGCTTGCAGGAATATGGAAAAAATGTCATCACAGATGATCACAAGATCCACCCAATCACAATATTTTTCCGTCAGTTCAATAGCATAGTTGTCTACATCCTTCTTCTCGCTGCTGTAATCTCATTTGTCGTCAAGGAATTTCTTGACGCCTACACGATCATTGCAATCCTCTTGTTTAATGCAGTTCTCGGCTTCATTCAGGAATACAAGGCAGAGCGTGCAGTTGAGCTGTTAAGAAAGCTTACCTCGCTTAAGACAAAAGTAGTCCGTAGCGGAAAATTAGCCATGATTCCCTCTGCAGATCTGGTTCCAGGAGACATTGTTGTGTTCGAAGCTGGAGACAAGATCTGTGCAGATATGCGAATAATAGAAGCGAATAATCTTCAGGTTGATGAGGCATCCCTTACTGGCGAAAGCCGTCCAGTTGGAAAGTTCATTGACGCCATGAAGGGAATAATCGATCTTGCAGAAAGAAAGAACATGGCGTTTTCAGGCACTGCAGTTGTAAGGGGAACTGGCTTGGGCGTTGTTGTTTCAACAGGCATGAAAACAGAGCTTGGAAAGATTGCTAGGATGGTGCAATCTGTAGAAGAGGCTGAAACGCCGCTTCAAAAAAAGCTTGGCGAGGTTGGCAGCTTCCTTGGATATTTAGTGATTGGTATCTGCATAGCTGTCTTTGGCATGGGCTTGTGGCGCAATCTGGAGATCATTGAAACCCTTCTCACTGCTATCAGCCTGGCAGTTGCAGCCATACCTGAAGGCCTGCCTGCAGTTGTTACTGTGTGTCTGGCATTGAGCGTTCAGCACATGATCAAAAGAAACGCATTGGTGAAGCGTCTTCGTAGCATCGAAACATTGGGCAGCATCACAACAATCTGCTCAGACAAGACAGGAACATTGACAAAGAATGAGATGACAGTCAAGAAGATATATGTTAATCATAAGTCATACGAAGTTACAGGCGACGGCTACAACACCGAAGGTAGGTTCATCAGCGATGTGGAAGTTGTTGATCCGTCAAATTTCAGCAGATTGCTCGATATCGCCGTGTCATGCAACAACGCCACAGAGGAGTTTGGCGATCCTACAGAGCGCGCCTTGCTGTTCGCAGCACTAAAGGGTGATGTGCACAAAAGAGAGCGTGACAACGAGATTCCATTTGATTCTGATGCCAAGTTCATGGCTACATTCCATGGCAATATTGGTTTCTATAAGGGTGCTGTGGAGGTTATCCTCGGCATGTGCCATTTCATTGACATTGAAGGGAAGACCCGCCGTTTGCTCGAAAAGGATGTCAAGAAGATAGAAGTTGTTAACCAGCAGATGGCAGACGATGCATTAAGGGTGCTGGCAATGGCATACAAGAAAGGCGAGTCCATGTATTTTGTCGGTTTGATGGGCATGATCGACCCTCCAAAGGATGGCGTTGCTGAAGCCCTTGGTTTGTGCGAGCAGGCAGGCATCCGCGCAATAATGATCACCGGCGATCATCCAAGTACTGCAGCTGCAATAGCAAAACAAGTTGGCATGCATGGTGAAGTTATGACTGGTAAAGAGCTTGATGATACTGATGATGACCATCTTCGCGAATATGTAAGGACAAGGTCAATCTTTGCAAGGACAACATCAGAGCACAAGGTAAGGATCCTGTCAGCACTGCAGAGAAATGGTGAGATAGTTGCGATGACAGGCGATGGCGTCAACGACGCTCCTGCAGTCAAGAAGGCTGATGTGGGGGTTGCCATGTCCATGAGAGGAACCGATGTTACGCGAGATACAGCAGACATGGTCCTTACAGATGACAATTTCTCAAGCATAGTTTCCGCAATAGAGCAGGGCCGCATCGTCTATGACAACATAAGGAAGTTTGTCAATTATCTCTTGAGCGCAAACGCAGTTGAAGTTGGAGTCATCGTCATCTCAATGCTTCTCGGCATGCCCCTTCCATTGTTGCCTCTTCAAATATTGTGGGTCAATCTCATGACAGACAGCTGGCCTGCATTGGCATTGGGAATAGGCAAGGCTGAAGAAGATGTCATGAAAAGGAAGCCCCGCCATCCGAAGGAAAGCATCTTCAGGGGATTGACAGGTGATTTCATCATCACTGGGATTCTGGGCACTCTTGTAGTCCTTGGCATCTTTGTCTGGGCCGAAGGAGTTATGGAGCTTGCCGAAGCCCGCACAGTTGCCCTTAGCACTTTGATTACCTTCGAGTTGTTCAGGGCATACAGCTGCAAAAATACCAAAGCATTTGGCTCAATATTTTCGAACAAGTGGCTTAACCTTTCAGTTATTCTTTCTATTCTCCTGCAGGTTCTTATAATCTATTCTCCATTGCACATAGCATTCAAGCTCGTTCCAATTGGCTTTTCAGAATGGTGGAAAATAATCCTTTTCAGCAGCACCGGATTCTTCTTCCTTGAGTTCTGGAAGATTATAAAGTTCAGGAAAGAGATTGTAAAGGAAGAGGGAATCCTCTAAAGAGTGATTTATGCCTAATTCAATGGGGCCGTTGTCTTTCACTTCGCGTAAGAAAACTTTTTATATCATAAATCTATATTTATTTTATGAGAATAGGAATAATTGGTCCAAATCGCGTTGCCCATTTGACTGAAGAAGAATTAAAAGAAAGAAAAACAAATCTTTCAAAGTTTGCTAAAACTTTAGCTAAAACAGATTTTGAAATTTTATTGACTCCAGATAAAAATTCACTATTAGAATTTTTTGGAAAAGAATATCTAAAGAATGGCGGGAAAAAAATTTATGAAGTTGTCCCATTAGAAGATGATTATAAAGAATATTTAAACACAGAGCTTGGAGAGATTATCTCTTGTGGCAAATGGCCAAATCAACCCTCTAAATTTAATGAAGAATGCGATGTTATTTTTTGTGTAGGCTTCGGGGGAATGGTTTTGGCTGAAATAGGCTTTTCCGGATACTACAATCCTAAAACCGTTTGTATAATAAAAGATTTTATTTCTGCAGAACTACCAAAAGAGATTGGATTAAAGATTAAATATGTTAAACTTAAAGAAGTACCTCAGATTCTTAAAAACCTTTCCAAATAGCAAGGGACTCCACCAGGCATAACACAAAAATCAAGGAAAAAAATTTGGACTAAAATAGACAAGCGAAAGCATTAAAATCCTTCTTCTCAAGTTAAGTTATATGAACAGGTATCACCGCCAGGAATTATATGAAGCGATAGGCAAAGAAGGCCAAAGAAAGATAAGAAACACAACAGTAGCAATTGTAGGAATCGGAGCACTTGGGAGCGTTAGTTCAGAGTTGTTATGCCGTTCAGGAATAGGTAAATTAATCCTAATCGACAGGGATTTTGTTGATTTGACTAATCTCCAAAGGCAGGTTCTTTACGAAGAATCAGACATAGGCAGGCCAAAGGCAATGGCTGCAGAAGAACATCTAAAAAGGATTAATTCGGAAATCAAGATAGAATCGCATGTCATCGATCTTAATTTTAGGAATATAGAAAACATCTTGAAAGAAGCAGACATCATCATTGACGGCACAGATAATCTTGAAACACGTTTTTTAATAAATGAATATAGCCTTAAGTACAAGAAACCTTGGATACATGGCTCAGCTATCCAAGATAGAGGTTTTGTAGTCTCCTTTTCTGGCAATAGTCCATGCTTTCAATGCATCGTAAAGGAAGCAGAGGGATTGGGAACCTGTGATACAATCGGCGTAATGAACAGCGTTACTTCGCTCATTGGAAGCATGCAATCAAGCGAATGCATAAAAAAGATTCTTGGCAAAAATGAAACATCGTTGATCCACGTGCAATTGATGAATAATAAGTTTGATGTTATGTCTGTCAAGAAGAACCCTAAATGCCCTGTATGCAACGGTTGCTATGATTATCTTGAAGGAAGAAAAGGCCATAAAATTATGCGGTTCTGCAAGACAGGCCAGTTCCAGATATT
>CAYITV010000020.1:0-10146 GCA_964366285.1 Candidatus Woesearchaeota archaeon
CAATTCCTCTTGGTTGAACGTCGATAATGATGTTTGCCATAGCTTTTTTGATATTGAGTTAGTTTATAAATCTTTCTCTTTGTTACTACTTAAGAGTTATTATATGACAAGAGCACTTTCAGCCATAAAGCGTTTAAGGTTATCTGCCATAGAAAAGGGCATGGCAAGGGTAGAATTCTTTCCAATAGACGTAGATTACATAACAGGAGCTTCTGGAAGAGGAATCATTCGAATATTTGGGAGAACTTTGGATGAAAAGAGGGTATGCATCTATGATGACAGCTTTGAGCCATATTTTTATGTGCTTCCAAAGAGAAAAGAAGACGTACGCGCCTTAGTGGACAAATTAATGCTATTAAAAATAAAAGATAATGAACGATTGGCATATGTCACCAGAGCAGAGCCTCTCAAAAAGATGTTCCTGGGAAAAGAGGTTGATGTTGTAAAAGTATTTGTCAATCATCCAAAGGATGTTAGTGCATTAAGGGATGATGTTATGATGTTCAAGGAGGTTGAAGAGAAGTTTGAAACAGACATAAGCTTCTACAGAAGATATTTGATTGACAAGAATATCACTCCTCTGATGTCTTGTGCAGCAGAAGGAGAAGAGATAGAATCTGATGTCGCAGCAGATATTGTAATAAAAGCAAAGAATATTAAACAAGAGGGAGACGTCTTCATAAAAAATCCGAGAATTCTAGCATTTGACATAGAAGTCAGCAGCCAGCAGAGAATGCCTGACGGAGAAAAGGATCCGATCGTGATGCTTGCGTTTCATGGAAGCGATGGCTTTTCAAAGGTCATCACATGGAAAGAATTTCCGCAGGCAAAGAAAGAGGTGGAGTTTGTTGCTGATGAAGGGACATTGATATTAAAATTCAAAGAGGTTATACAAGAATATAAACCAGATTATTTAGCCGGGTATTTTTCTGATGGATTTGATTTTCCTTACATAAAAGAGCGTGCGGACAAATATAAAATAAAATTGAATCTTGGACTAGACAGAGGCCTGGTGAAATTTAGCAGAAGGGCTGGAGTGAGCACTGCAAAGATTGCCGGGATTGCGCACATTGACGTGTTCAAGTTCCTGAAAAGAATCATGGTTGAGCTTTTTCATGCACAGAGCTATGACCTGGATACAATAGCAAAGAAGCTGCTTGGCGAGGGCAAGAAAGAGGCTGATATCAGCAATCTGTACAAGATATGGAATAATTATGATGCTGATGGGATAAAAGATTTTTGCGAATACAATCTGCAGGATGCGAAGCTAGCATACAGATTGGTGAACATAATGACGCCTCACCTGAATGAGTTTGTCAAGACAATTGGACTGCCTGTGGATGATATTTGCAGGATGAGCTTCGGGCAGATTGTGGAATGGTATCTCATCAAGCACATCCAGGAATTCAATGAGCTGATTCCTAACAGGCCAAAGGGCACTGAAATGAGAAAGAGAGACATGGAAAGCTATGAAGGAGCCTTTGTCTACCAGCCAGAAGCAGGATTGTACAAGGACATCATGGTGTTTGACTTCAGAAGCCTATATCCAACAATCATCACTGCCCATAATATCTGCGTAAGCACGATTGTTGATAATCCAGGGGAGGCTTATGTGTCGCCCGAGATCGAGGTAGATGGAAAGAAGATTAATTACTATTTCTCACATAAACGGGAGGGATTCATTCCAAAGATCCTGAAGGATGTGCTGGTGAGAAGAAACAGGATCAAAGAGATTATGGCGAATGATGAGAAAAAGGATCCTGTGCTGAATGCAAGGCAGTACAGCCTTAAGATTGTTGCAAACAGCTTTTACGGCTATTTCGGATTTTCAGGGGCAAGATGGTACAGCAATGAGTGCGCAGCAGCAATCACTGCATATGGGAGGGATTACATACAGAAGGTCATAAAGGCAGCCCAATCAGCAGGATTTCGGATAATTTATTCAGATACAGATTCTATTTTCATATCCTTGGGAGAGAAAAGCAGGAAGGATGCGATGGACTTTCTTAAAGAGATAAACAGAGGACTGCCAAGCCTGATGGAACTGGAATTCCAGGATTATTATCCAATGGGATTGTTTGTCATGAAGAAGGGAGAGGAGAAGGGGGCTAAGAAAAAATATGCACTGATAGACGAGGATGGAACAATCAAGGTCACTGGATTTGAAACAATAAGGGGAGACTGGAGTGTATTAGCAAAGGAAGTCCAGGAGAAGGTATTTGAGATAATACTCAGGGAAAAGGATGTGGAAAAGGCTGTAAGATATGTAAAGGATATGATTAAAAAGGTTGAAAAAAAGGAAATTCCTCTTGAAAAAATGGTGATACAAAAACAGATGAAAAAAGAGATATCAGAATATGAATCCATCGGGCCGCATGTTGAAGTAGCAAAAAGACTTCGTGAAAGAGGGGAAATTGTTGGAGCAGGAAGCGTGATATCTTACATTGTCAATGAGGGCAAGGGGATGGTAAGAGAAAGGGCAAAGCCTGTTGATGAGAGCGAGGTTTATGACAGCGAGTATTATGTGAACAACCAGATAGTTCCTGTCGTAACTAGGATATTTGAGGTTTTAGGATTTGATAAAGACACATTCCTGCAGAAAGAACAGAGCAAGCTTGGTGACTTCTCATGAGCAATGCTGAAGATTTCAAGAAGGCCGGAGTTATTTCCAAGAAAGCGAGGGAATATGCTGAAGAGATTTGCATTGTTGGAATGAAGCATATTGACCTTGTTGAGAAGATTGAAAAAAGGATTATCAGCCTTGGAGGAAAGCCGTCATTTCCTGTTGATGTCAGCATCAATTCAATGGCTGCGCACGAGACCCCGAACGTTGGAGACATGAAGATCCTGAACAAGGGAGAGGTTGTGAAGATTGATCTTGGAGCGCATATTAATGGATGCGTGACAGACACTGCAACAACTGTTTTGTTGGGTGCTAATGAATGGAATGACTTGAAGAAGGCTGCTGAAGATGGATTGAAGGCTGCGATTGAGCAATGCTTTACTGGAAACAAGATAAGAAACATAGGAAAGGCAATAACGCAGGCAATAACCAGCCACGGATACAACCCAATTGCAAACCTGTGCGGGCATGGGATTGGAGAGTGGATAGTGCATGACGAGCCAACAATACCAAACTACGACAATGGGGACAATGCTTTGCTAACTGAAGGACAAACGATTGCTATTGAACCGTTTGCTACTAACGGCGTTGGGGCTGTGAAAGACGGGAAACCTGATGGTGTTTATGCTCTGGTTGGAAAGAAACCTGTGAGACTGGACAGCGTAAGAAAGGTTTTGGATTTTATTGAGAAAGAGTACAAGACACTGCCATTTTCCCCAAGATGGCTGACACACCTGCAGAATTACCAGTTTGCTTTGAGAATATTAGAGAAGGAAGGGGTCATTAAACAATATACTGAACTGCCTGAAAAGAGCGGCGGAATGGTTGCGCAGGCAGAGAAGAGCGTGATGATTGGGTTTGGCGTATTGACTTAATAAAAATAGAATGGAGGCTAAAAATGCACTTCGATAAGAAAACAATTTTACATCTACGCAGAAAATATCATGATGTTTTTAGCACCCTTGAGCATTATGACAAGACACGAGAATGGCCTTTAGGAAAAATGCGCATAGACATTACACTAAATAAAAAGACCATCCGAAAATTAAAGGAATTGAAAGAAAAGACGCACAAACCAATCTCATATATCATTGAAGAAGCTGTTGGTAGACTGTGATATCTCGCAGCATGAAAAGGATGATAATCGATGTTAATCATTAGTCGAGACCATTAATGTTTCATAGCAGTAATGATGCTTCTAATCCTTTTTTGCTCAAATATTCTGCTTTTTGGCGTGCATATGCATATTGTTTTCTTCTTGCTTGTTCAATGTCACTACTTAGCATAATTGTCGGTGATCTTTCTGTAAATCTCACAAAAGATTTCCCATAATCATTCCCATTAAGCGTTAACAAACCATTATATGAAATCACGAACTCAGTTCCCCATTCATCTTCTCTAAGACATTCCAGCTCTGCAATTTCAAGAGGCCGGACAAGAACTTTTGGCTTTACTAATCCATGATGCAGCTTGTTGGCTTCTTCCCTTACATTGATTAATTTATCAACAAATTCATCCAAGGTTGTGGGGCACATCCCATACAATAAAGGAATATGTTTCGTTAATTTGTAAATTATTCCCATAAGAAAAACTATGAAAATACCGTTTATAAATATATTTTTATTATTATGAACACAAAAAGAATCAGCCAAGATAACTTGGCTTTGGAATGCTTTGCGCGGCACGCGCTGTTCTGATATATGCTTCTTCTATCTCCTTGTAGCGCTTGATATCTCCTTCCCTGACTGAAGGATTGGTTTTCTCCAAGATCTTTTCGAAGTCTTTCATAGAGATTTCTTTCACTTCTGAATCATTACGCAAAGCATACAATGCTGCTTCACGGCATAATCCCTGGATATCTGCTCCATTGAAGTTTTCAGTCATCTCTGACAATTTTTCCAGATTCACATTCTTTGTCAATGGCATGTTTTTGGTATGAATCTTGAATATTTCCAAACGCGTTTTCTTATCTGGCAGGGACGTTGCAATAATCCTGTCAAATCTTCCTGGACGCAACAGAGCAGGATCTACTAAATCTGGCCTGTTGGTTGCTGCAAGAATGACTACGTCATGCAGATCTTCCAATCCATCCATCTCTGCCAGGATAGAATTAACTACACGTTCAGTCACCTGCGAGCCCATGTCTGTGCCTCTTCTAGGAGCAATTGAATCAATCTCATCGAAAAAGATTATGCATGGCGCAACCTGGCGGGCTTTTTCGAAGATTTTTCTCACTCCCTTTTCTGATTCACCCACATACTTGTTCAAGAGTTCTGGTCCTTTCACAGAAATGAAATTAGCTTCAGACTCCTTTGCTACTGCTTTTGCAAGAAGAGTCTTTCCGCATCCAGGAGGGCCGTACATCAAAATCCCTTTTGGAGGCTTGATGCCGAGGCGCAGGAAGGCCTGCGGGTTCTTCAATGGAAGCTCAACTGCTTCCTTCAACTGCTGCTTTAGTTCATCTAATCCGCCAATGTCTTCCCATTTGACATTTGGGGCTTCTATCAATACTTCACGCAGTGCTGATGGCCGAACAACGCGCAGTGCTGTGCGGAAATCGTCGTCTGTGACTTTTAATCTTGCAAGAATTTCAGGCGATATTGGCTCGTCTTTCTTGAATTTTATGTCCGGCAAGACTTTGCGCAGCACATTCATGGCTGCTTCTTTTGCCAATGCTTCCAAATCTGCACCAACAAATCCGTGGGTTATTTCTGCAATCTTTTCAAGATTAACATCCTTTGTCAACGGCATGTTTCTTGTGTGAATCTTCAGAATATTCAAGCGGCCTGCCTTGTTCGGAACACCGATGGATATCTCACGATCAAATCTTCCTGGACGCCTTAATGCTGGATCTAGGGAGTTGGGGCGGTTCGTGTTGTGCAACAAAATAGGGCTTTCTCCGCCGAAGAAAGCTTCATTATCACAGCCGCATAAATCATAAACATAGTTGTCAAAAGGTAACTTTTTGATTGATTTTATTCTGGCTTTTTTGGCATTCAGAACATTATTTTGCATAAATGGATTGGCTGTTTTTGGTATGTTAACTCTGTAACCAATTGATTCTTTTTTTACAATAGTGTTCCCAATTTTTCTTCCGGCCCTTGCCTTAAATGAAGTGATGTGAGATTTTATTCCATGCATTCTTAAAAGCCAATTCAGTTCAATTATTATTTTTTTGCTCACTGATGTAACCTGTAGTTTTCCATCTTTAAACTTGTAACCATCGCCGGCAAAATAGCCTTTAATAAATTCCAACATATACTCTCTTGGAGCTTCAAATAGAAATGCGGGGATGTGTTTATTATGCGCTCCCTTGCCACACTGTTTTCCAAAGAAATTAGCTAGAGGTTTGATATAATAAACAATGTTTACCCTTGAACCTGTGACTATAACCTTAGAAGGTTTAACATTAAAAAATCTTTTCATAAGCGATATTGTATCTTCGATTAATTCTTTTTCGTGTGCTCCAAAACAGAAATCAACCTCTTTTCTTGCATAACCCTCTGCAGTGTAATATCCTAATAATCTCATTAAACTGGGAGCTACCTTTATCGAACTTGGCAATACATTGTAATACTCATTGGTGGTTTCATCAGGAATACACTCTCCTCTTTTCCATCTACCTATAGTAGACACATGCTTTCCTGATTCTAAAGCGAGCAAACTGCTATTTTCACCGTTTAATGCTCTTGTGTGACACTCTTGTATCATTGGAATATTGTGAACTTCTAATTCTAAATTTAATTCTTCTGGGAAGGAGCAGTGTACTCTTTGTAAATGCGCGTTAACTTTGTATGGTAATTCAACTAAAATCTCTCTTGGTTTTAATAAAGCCACGGGCTTATACTCAAGACCTTGTTTTGTTCTCACAAAAACAGAATGATTTCCAGTAGTTCTTATTTTTCCTCCAACATATTCTACTTCATAAATTTCATTTACTTTGTGCCTAAAAACACTTCTTACTTTTTTAAAAGCACTATTGCCAAAATAAGTTTGATTAAAAGTACTACTTACATTTTTTTTGTCAAAACCTAAGGTATAAATATCTTGAACTTCCTTTTCAACATTTTCTTCGCCTTCCTCGTAATAAGAATCTACAAAATTTTTAATAGGTAAAATTTTAGTTCCAGTTTGATCTTTAATCATTATTGGTGTATCACCTGTTACACTCGCACCGATGACAATTACTTTTCCTCTTGACTTCAATCCATCCATGACTGTATTATGCAACACGACAGGGATATTTCCTGCAATAAAGTTTGAGTATTCTGTTGTGAGATCGTACATCACACTGCCTTCACCTTCTTCGACGCTTATTACTCTGCAAGGAATGGCCTCTGAATGATAAATTTGTTTTATTTCTTGCACGAAAGTATTCTCCAGATGTCCTAATTTCTGTATGAAGTACCCAAGCACATTTCCGTTAATACGATATGGTAAGTTTGGAGAGAGGTAGCGATACATGTTGTCATCAAGCACGATTCCGTTCTCGTCTCTCACCCTCTTTAACCCAGCCTTGATGGGATAGGCCAGCCTGGATACTTTTTTTACTCTTTCTAAAAATCCCATTATTTTTTTCTTCTTTCTCTCTAATTGCATATACGGCAAAATGCGATCAGCAAATTTTTTGAAGCTTTCAAATCCTCCAGCAATCTGCACTACATATGTGTTATACCTCTTCACTCTTGATATTATGCCCAAAGCTGTCAACAGTCTTGCTAGTCCCAAAGCCAACTCATAACTCATCGTATTCAATCTTATCACGTCGGACGGACTTCCATCACCCTCAACAATTCCAGCTAAAAATGCTGCTTTTACAGAATCTGGCGACTTATACAGTTGCTCTGGAACCTTTACCGTATATGATTTTTTTCCTACTGGAATATTGAAATATTCCTCAAGGAATTTCGAAAATGAACGCGAGTACATCTCAAACCTGTCTATGATATGGAAGTCTAGTCTTCTCTCTTTGTTGAATTTTTTGTTGTATATTTCTCTTCCTATGTAACTGGTTTCGCCTGAAAGATTAACTCGATACTTACCTACGTTACCATCTGATATAATAAGACCAAGTAATTTTGCTAGTTCTTCGTCCAAGACTTCTGGTTTAGTAATAAAGTAGCTGTTCTTAAGAGGATATACTTTTTTATTCTCTTTTCTTGCGAGGGCGTCTACCTCACTTGCGAGATCTGCCAGCCGTGCATGTATACTCCATTTTTCTCCCTTCTCTTGCACAATGCTGTTTTTTATTAGAGGTTTAAGATAATTGTTTAATGCCTTCCTAGAGACCTTTAGTCGTTTTTCTAGTTGTTCTTTTGTTGCCTCTTTATTAAGTAATAAGTTGATAAGTTTATTCCTCATAGATATTTCGGGCAGAAGTTTCCTTTGCTCTAAGTCTTGCAGTTCCTGCAGAAAAATATGATTTCTTTTGAAGAGTTTTTTTATAAGACCCTCTTTTAACCTCACGACCCATTTATCTTTTTCTCGTAGTCTATAGATATCTATTTTTTGTATGGTGTCTGCAAAGCTTAATTTCTTTGGAACAAACACATAATCATCTGGGCGTATTTCATCTGCCTGTTTCCATGCAACACCATCATTATTTATGGACAAAAACTTTGTAATCGCTGAACTGGTTATACTTGCCCCATTTTCCATGTTTACTGTAAACGATTTTGGAACATTTGTTTTTGTTAGGGCAATTATTTTTGTGTTTGTTATTTTGCCATCTGGTGCAAAAGCCTGCACATGAACTTCTTTATTCGGCAATTTATGCTCAACACCATATTCGTCCTTGAATGCTTCTCCTTCTGTTGATTCAAAAAGTTCTTTAATTGTTTTTATACCTTCCTCAAGGTAAACCGGAGTCTTCGGATCCAAACATAACATCTGGCTCACCATTCTTCTCTCAACCTCGCCGTATGTCTCTTCTCTCTTTGGAGCAATCGCATCAATCTCATCGAGGAAAATAATCGACGGCGCATTCTTTTCTGCGTCCTCGAATAGGTCGCGAATTCTTTTTTCTGTTTCTCCATAAAATTTGCTCGTAAGCTCCGGCCCATTCACCAAAAAGAAATTTGCTTCTGTTTCTGCTGCAACTGCTTTGGCGAGCAATGTTTTTCCGCAGCCTGGAGGGCCATATAACAACACGCCTTTTGGAGGTTCAATGCCCAAGCGCTCGAATATCTCAGGCTTCTTTAGCGGAAGCTCAACCATTTCACGAATCTTCTTCATCTCCTCGTCCAGGCCACCTATATCTTCATATGTAACGTCTGGGACTTTTTCATCCTTGATCTCGACGGACTTGCTTGATATATGGAGCTCTGTGTTTTCTGTTATTATCATTGGAGCGCCCTTAGGATTTGTGTCAGCAACAATGAACTTCAAGCTTCCAAATCCGAAGTTTCCCATGAAATCTTCCATCATGTCAAAATTAAATATCTCCTCGAATGGAGAGCCTGTCAATGTGCGCCGGCGCCTTCTTGCTCCACCCAATGAAAGAATATCTCCCTTGACAACCGCTCTGCCTAATAATCCCTGCTTGAAGATTGCCGGATTTGCCTGTATCATTACTCCCTGCTGGGCGGGGGCTATTGTTACTGACTTTGCCTCCCTAACATCAGCCTTTCTTACCTTGACGTTTTCTCCAATGCCTGTTTTTGCATTTCTTCTTATGATGCCGTCCATGCGAATGATGGATTGGCCGATATCAGACGGATATGCACGATCAACAACGCCGACTGTCTTTCTTCCGCCTTCTATTTCTACTATGTCTCCTGGCTTTACATCTATGTGGCGCATTGTCTGGCTGTCTACACGGACAATTCCCTTATATGCCTCTTCCTGCAATGCTTCCTGAACCTTTAGCGTGAGTAACTTGTTTTCTGCCATGAGTCTGCTCCTTTAATTTTTTCCTTATAAAAGTCTTTTCATCCTCCTTGTGAAAAATATACTTAATTTATCAGGCTCTTCCAATGCCAATCTCATCATATGATCCATCTTTTCCATTTCCTTTCTCCATTCCTCCTCGAATTCGATTATTTCCCTCGGGATTGAGACTGTGTAGGAATTGCCAACCAAGCGAAGCTTGACCTCGAACTGCTTCTGCTTTAACCTCTTGAAGCTTTCATAATCCTGAATGTCCAGAGGATGATGCCACTGCTTATGGCATGATGGGCACTCGCATGATCTTATTGGAAAACCGTCTTTTTCTATTGTTTTCTTGATGGTTTCCTGATTGCATTGGTCGCAAACAATGGTTGTGTCAAATATATCTGTCATGGTGTATACGGTTGTGTATACATAAGTTCTATATAAATATTTCCATTGACGGGGCTTTGCAGCAAACTGCCAAAAAATAGTGTGAGCTGTAAAGTTAGCGTCACCCAATATTTATTTTAATTATATTATTTAATATATATTTTCAATCACAACCTTTAAATATGTGTAAATGGATGAAATTTCATGGCAAAATTTAGTCTAAAAGATAAGGAATTAATAAAATCCTGCAAACCCATTTTACA
>CAYITV010000021.1:0-10080 GCA_964366285.1 Candidatus Woesearchaeota archaeon
ACCTAAGGAGCTAGTGGCTTAGTGCCTACCAAGGTTCAAATCCTTGCCCCCGCATAACACAATGTTCAACCTATCACAGCTCGATATTGCAGAAAAGATACAGCTAGTTATTTCTTACATCCTGCGTGCCACGCTCGTTGCAGCAATTATCAGCGCTGGAATCAAAGAGAATTGGATGGCATTGTTTATGGCGAGCTTCGCTCTCATTCTCACCTTCTTGCCATCGCTTATCGAAAGAAATTTAAAGATTTATCCCCCTATAGAATTCGAATTCGCCATCACTATCTTTATCTACGCCTCACTATTTCTTGGCGAGGTTCATAAGTATTACACAAGATTCTGGTGGTGGGATCTTGTCTTGCATAGTTTTGCTGGCATCACATTTGGTCTCTTAGGTTTCTTCATCATGTACATCCTGCACCGCGAAAAGAAAGTGTCAACAAGCCCTATCTTGATTGCATTGTTCTCGTTCTGCTTCGCTGTAGCAATCGGAAGTGTCTGGGAGATATTCGAATTCTCTATGGATCAGACTTTCAGCTTGAACATGCAGAAGTCTGGTCTGCTGGATACAATGTCAGACATGATTGTCAATGGAAGCAGCGCATTGCTCACTGCAGCATTTGGTTACTTCTACATCAAGAAAGAAAGTCTGCCGTTGTTCAGCAGGTTCCTTAACAGGTTCATTGCAAAGAATCCAAGGCTGTTCAAAAAAAGAAAAGAAGAGAAGTAAATCTACTTCTCAAAGCAGTACAGCCGTCGCTGGGCTGAACAATAATTAACGCCTATGTTTGTCCACTCTTTATTATTCTTCGCCTGCGAGCCGTAAGTGCCACCGTCGGTTGTGTTAGTCCATCCAGTGCAGTCAGCTCCTGTAGCCATCCCAGTCTCATTAGTTCCTGTATATACTCCCGGAATATAGTATGGGAAGCTTGATATGTAAGTTCCAAATTCTGTCACATTGATTGCATTGTCAATTGTTCCATCCAAAAGATCTGCCTTGTCATCTGCTATCTTTCGTCCGTCCAGCCTTACATACTTCGCATCGATAATCCGATCCTTTACGTTTATGATCGTGTTGTTCGTCGTATTGCTCAATACCTTGATGCTCAGCCACGCCATCCAGCTTCCGCCAAGGTTTGCATTTGCAGCAGTCTGGTTGCAAAGAGCATCTCCCCCTCTCAATCCTCCAAAGTCAGGAAGGTGCGTATTATTTGTCACAAACACTCTTTTCTCAGGAAGCGCTGCATTGCCTGCTGAAAGAATTGCGGCCATCAAAACCATCACAAAAACACTAAAAATTCCAAATTTAGTCCACTGATCCATTCTGTCACACTCCGAATAAAGTCAATAACAGTGGTCTTGTACCCAATTAAAGTTTCATAAGCAAAACAGATATATAAACCCATCTTACGCCTTATTCATAGTAAAAAATCTGGTTCATAGAGTCAAGCAGTGTTATGTGGCGAGCCTGCAGGGCGAATGGGGGAACAAAGTGACCAACAGTATGACGCAGAACGAGAGAGCACATTATTTTTTAAATCTTTTTTTTGTTATTTCTAGTTCAGCTTTAAATGCTTCTCCTAAATCTATTTTGTAGTGATTAGCTAATTGTAAAAATAGCGTAAAAACTTGCGCAAACTCTCTTTTTAATTCATCTTTGTTTATGTTTGGGTTATTTCCAGAATTCTCTTTTTTATAACCTTCTTCAAAATTTATGTACCTTCCAATTTCTCCCAGTTCTTCTAAAAGATGAACTAAAACATTAGAAGCAGGAAATTTATCCCATTTTATTTTCTCGTCAAATTCTAACTTAATTTTTTGAATTTCGTTTAGGTTCACATCGAATTTTAGAACTTCATTTTTTATAAACCTTGCGATTGAAGTCAGGTAATATTGCACATAAGAGTTCTTATGTTAATGCAAGCACAGGGACAGCATGCCATCTTTTCATAAGATCAAATCACACCACAAAAGAAAGATTGGGCATAAAATATCTGTACAAGGATCTCCTGAAAAAATGTCACAACCCCTTTTTCAACAAAACAACACATTTAAAAACCCATTAAAAGGTCTTTCTATTCACTCTGCGAGCTCACGCGACCTAAGTAGAGTCCTTGAGTTCTCTAAGTAATAAACAATGAAAAAATCCGGTCCGACAAACCCAGAACTGCAAAAGTTAATCCAGGAATTAAGGGAAGCCTGGAAAAAGAACAAGGCAGATATCTGGAAGAAGATGGCAGAAGAGCTTCAAAAGCCAACGCGCCAAAGAAGGATAGTTAATATAATAAGGATCAACAAGCACACAAAGCCAAACGAAACTATCATAGTTCCAGGAAAGGTATTAGGCACAGGCTCAATGGACCATAAAGTCAAGGTGGCAGCCTGGCAGTTCTCCTCATCAGCAAGAGAAAAGGTAACTCCAATCACAATACAACAGTTGATCAAGGAAAATCCAAAAGGCAAGGATGTGAGGATCATAGGATGATAATCGACGCAACAAATCTGATCCTGGGAAGATTGGCAAGCTTCATAGCAAAGCAGTCCTTGAAAGGAGAGCAGATAGAAATAATCAACTCTGAAAAGGCAGTGATCACTGGAAAGAAGGATGATATCCTTTCTCATTACCAGCAGAAATTGGAGCGTGGCCACCCTTACGCAGGCCCATTCTTCCAAAGAAGAGAGGATCGTCTATTGAAGAAAACAATAGTCGGCATGCTTCCGCATAAGCAGGAGAAAGGAAGGCTGGCATCAAAGAGAATAAAATGCTACATTAATATCCCGATTCAATTCCAAAATAAAAAATCAGTATCCTTGGACAAGATAAATGTGGCAAACACCAAAAACGTTAAATACATGACTCTTCAGGAGTTATGCAAGCTGTTAGGAAGGAAAGAATGATTCAAAAAAGCATTCTCGTTTCAGGAAAGAGAAAGCGTGCAATAGCAAGGGCTGCAGTCAGGAAAGGCAGCGGCATCATCAGGATTAACCATCAACTGCTCCAGAATTACGAGCCTCGAATGTCAAGGATGCGCATTGAAGAGCCGTTGATGATAGGATCAGAATATGCAGGCAAGGTTAATATCGACATAGATGTCCATGGCGGCGGTTTCCAAAGCCAGACAGAAGCAGCACGCCTCTGCGTTGCGCGCGGATTGGTTGCATTCTCAAAATCAAAGCAGTTGAAGCAGGATTTCTTGAACTATGATCGTCATCTCTTGATTGCCGATGTAAGACGTGGCGAGCCATCAAAACCAAATGATTCTAAGCCAAGAAAAGCTCGAACAAAGTCGTACAGGTAGCTGACGTACGCAGTTTTAAACCCTTTAGGGTTATACCAGCATTTTATCAAAAGGCAAGTTCAAGCTGTTATAGTTTTATCAAGATTACAATATTCTCTTAGTATTTATCAGTATTAACAACACCTTTCCACTACCACCAACCAAGATATTTTCCAATAATAACCACTAACATAAGGATAACAATAGCCCACAAATAAGGGACCAAATCTTGTTTAGATTTCATTTTTCCATACCTCCCAGCGATATGCAATAAAAAGGAAAATGCTAAAGATAAGTGCTGTAATAAAAAGTAGCCAGGGGTTATTTATAATCTTTTCGGCAAAATCAGTCAGGGTATCAACAAGAATGATGCTAGTAGCCAAACTGAGTAAAATGCTGTAAACAAAAGTATAGGCCTTCACAAGGTTCAAAAAAGGATGCATCCAAAAAAGATATCACAAGTCCTTAAAGAAACCTTCTCAGAAAAATCCGAAAATCTTCCGAATAAAATAATAGAATATCCAAAAGCATTGTAATATATTCCGGAAAATGCATATTAAACCGGATATTCACTCTTCAAACTCGTCAAACACCCGCCCCCTGCTTATAAACTACCGTTGTTTTAAGCACAAGCGAGGTGATGCCCATGAATTTCAGACGAATGATAAAGATCAAGTTGGATGAATTGAAGAAGGACGAATACCCGGTAGCAGTTGCCATAAACGACAAGTATATAGTGTTTGCGCGCGAGTTTCTGGAAATCAAGGATTAGTTCCAGGTGCAGTCGGTTTTCCAGGCACATCATGATGCCTCAGGCAGCGTGACTGGTAGGTGACGCCCTCAGCCACACGATCAATCATGATAAGCGGCGAATTGTAAGGCGCAGGTTCTCCATTAATCAAGCGCTGCGTTCTAGTTGATTTGCTGCCGCAGCGCTTCCCATTAACATCATAATCGCAGGAGCCAGGTCTCTTATAGACGCTGTCTGCCATGCCGAGCAGTCGAGACATGACATACAGCTCTTCTCTTGCCCCAAAGAGTTCTCCGCGAAAGTCAAGGTCTAATCCAGCTGCAGCCACGCTAAGATTGCGCAGCAATAGCTTCTCAATAGTTTCTTCAATCCCATTGCCAAAAAGCTCGACCTCGTCAATAAGGACAACCCTGCAGTTATTTTGCATTTTCTCAATTATGCCGTCAGAGTGTTGCGGATCTATTAGTGTGCATGGATACTCTCGTCCGCCAAACCGTGATTTGATTACTCCAGCATCCCGCGTGTCTGAAGACGGCTTGAAGAACTGGTATCCTGGCTCAGGTTGAAAATCAAGCCAGTTGGCAATCTGAATCAAGTCTAACGTCTTTCCGCATCTCATCGGCCCGCAGTACAACGTAAGCGAGCCTGGGCTTATTGAAGAACGGTAGTCCCCCTCCATAAAACAGCAGGAGAAGCAGGGTATTTTTATATTTACTGCTGCTCAACTATACATATCAGCACGATGTCGAAACCTTTAAAAAAGCCCCTCCAGCTATTTATTGTATGATCATTCCAATTAGGTGCCAGTCATGCGGCAAGCCTATTGCCCATTTATATGAAGAATTCCAGAAAAGGGTCCAGAAGGGCGAGCCGCAGAAGAAAGTATTGGACGATCTTCACTTGACAAGATACTGCTGCAGGTCAATCTTCATGGGCCATGTCGACCTTATTGACATTGCAGCGCAGTTCAAAAAGAGTTGAAAATGCGAGACCAAGAGTGGTTAGAACTCCGTTTCAATCAGATTTGGCAGCTGTTCTTTCCAGATGTAGAAAAGAAAAATATCTGCATCCGCTGGAAGGGGAAGTGGAAGAACAAGTTCGGCCATATCAAGTCAACAAAGAAGGGCACGGAGATAGTCGTCAATAGCATCTTCAAAGATTTAAGAGTCCCGGAAGAGATAATAAAAGTGACCATTGCCCATGAGATAGTCCATTACATGCACGGATTCCATTCTCATCTGCCAAGATTATTCTCACATCCCCATAAAGGAAATATAGTCAACAAAGAATTAATAAAGCGCGGTTTCAAGCACGCAATCAAGATGGAAAAGGAATGGCACAAGAAAGATTGGCTTCCAATCTTCAATGAATATGTTCCAAATCAGCCCAAGCCAAAGCGCATGAATTTCCTGCAGTTCTGGCAGTAGACAACAAGCATCTTCTTCCTTGTTCTCACCCTGCAATTGACTCCAGGCCTCAAGAAGCACAGGCAGTGTTTGCAGAATTTCCTTCTTAATGTTTTAGGCAGTTTCAGCCTGACCTTCATTGCAATCCTTCTTGCCAATTTGACATATTTATGGCTCCTATCAGGATTCAAAGAAAAATTCTCATCAGCTTCATGAAGTAATATCTTCACCCGCTCAAGCGCGACAGCCTTTTCATTTCCCATGATTCCCTCGTCAATTAAGAATTATTATGTTGCTTCTTCCCTTCTTGATCTTCTTCACTATCTGCTTGGACTCTAGTTCAGCAATCAATAAAGATATCTTTGCCTCGCTCAATGGAAATTGTTTCCTTATCTCTTTCTGTGTTGCTCTTCCATCTCTTTCCTTCAGGAACGCGACCAGTTTTTCGCTATAGTCCGCATCGCCAGAAATATCAGTCACTATTGGTTCAGCAGTATTAACCTGGCCAGTTTCTTCCTTCTTTTCAGGAACATCCTCTTTTATGAAATGCGTCTTGGTAAAGACAATATAGAGCAGCAGAAACAATACCATCACTAAAGTAATCACAAGTCCAATGTTCGATGTCTCCTGCTCAAAAGTGGCAAAGCTCTCATCAGTCGTGTTGTCTAATATGTCCTCATCCCCTATTTGTGGCACTAAAATCAAGTCAATGGCATACTCTCCATCACTCGTAATCACGACATCTTCTTCAGCCCTGTATATAGTTCCATTGTCATCATACATTGCAAGTAGTTTGAAATTGCCATTTGGTACCTCAAAAGAATAAATCCCGTTCTTAGACACCAAAGTCTGCTGCGGCGTAGTATCGATTGTCAAAACAGCCTTGTCAAGCTCATCAAGATATATGTTATACACAGTCCCCTTCACTGTAGCTCCAAGCACTATTGTTGTAGTAACTGCAATCATCGCAGCTAAGAGAAAAATCATCCAAAAAGCCTTTAATCTGCTCATAAGGCCAAAAAGAACGATGTGCATATAAAAACCTTTCCCATTCAAATTTTTAATTAAAGAAATCTTTAAAAACAGCAGAAAAACAGATGCAATCCTATGTCAATAAGAAGCCCCAATTCAAAAATTATGCTGCTTATTTGTATCGCACTAGTCATCATTATAGGATTAATCATCATAGTAACGCAAAAAGGAAAGGAATACACATTTGAAGAAGGTTTCAATGCCCTTCAGGAAATAGACAGCAAATACGACACATCCTTCCGCACCGAAAGATTGAACGTCAGCATGCCTCCAGTTGATGCCATACCATTGATCATAAAGGATATTCAGTCATTCGAATCAGCACTGGACAAAAAGTCCTCGTCTCCGGAAGTCAAGGCATTGTTCTTGTTCACAGACATCAGGAAGTTGATGCTTACATCTGAATGGTATTTCCAGAAAGGGATAGAATTGGGTGATAAAGGCCTTGTAAATGATCAGGCAGGATTCAGCTGCAATGAGGCCCAGGATATAATCACAGCCGCATTCAATTTCAACGAAACTTATATTTATGGATTAAAGGCAGAGGAAGAGATTGATGATCTGCTTTTTATCTACAAATATCACCCAAAGCTATGGAGTCTTGTCGGCATAAATGAAAACAAGCCAAGATTCTATGGATCAGATCTGAAATCAATACGCCATATTCCTCTAAACAATCTTAAGTCTCTTGAAGTTTATTGCAAGATCAGCGGGATAAAACACGAGACAACATACACCGCCCCATTCAAATATATCAGGGAAGAAATTCCAGCTGATAAGTTCAAGTAAAAATAAGAGGGACAACGAATCAAGCTTCCCGCTCTGAGAGCAGTACAACCTGAAACGCAGGCCTGTTTGACTTCTGTGTTCGGAATGGGAACAGGTAGGACCAGGCCGCTATGGTCGTCCCAAGAAACATTCCATTGCGCTCAATTTATAAAGATTTCTAAACTGGCCTCGTATTACGATTCTGCCGTGACATCATTTTCTCTGCCAGCTCACCTATGTTAGCCCTCACAAAAAAGGCGACTAAATCATCGCGTCTTCTTCCGTCTTCAAACCCAGTTAACCTCACAACATCCCAGCCATTGTTATCCTTAAAATTCCAGGTCATCTCTTCCACAAAGTGTGCAAAATTGCGAAGGATCTTCTGTTCCAGGCGCAGAGAGGATAATCCGCTTATGAAGAACTCAATCTCCATCATCTCGTCATAAAGTTTCCGTTGAAGCGAGTAATTGCCCATGAATGTATATCCTCTTATAGTCAAGTCCAGGCTTGCAGTTCTGTAATTCTCATATGACAAGCATTCAATATCAATGTATGGACGAGCGGTATTATTGTGAACCATTCATATAGAACGAAAAAGATGGTGTATAAATAGTTTATGTTTAGAAATTATTGTTGTCGCTGTCGCGACACAGGTACACATCCGCAATATCCTAATTCTTCTGCTTCATCACCAAATAGCATCTCCTTCTGGTTGTCCAAGGCAGTTTGCTCTGCACGCTTCTCTAAAGATTGTTTATCTGAATCACCAGAACGATGCTGTTGTTCATACAATGCCATGCGTTTCTTAGCAGCATCATAAACACTAGGGGCAGCAGCACGGATCTGGTCAACTGAGGCAGTTTGTGTTGCACTGCCATTCAAACGACGGTAACGCTCATTAAGAATCTTCCTCGCCTCTGGAATAAGTTCATCCGGAATATAACCTCGAATAGGAAGCCTGCTATCATCAATAGACTGACAATATTCCCTATCTAAAATATAATCCCTTAATGTATAAGGTCGTCTTGCCATGCTTTTTATAATGTCTTAGTCTTTATAAATCTTATGGTAAATATCTACTGTATAGTGATTAAAAAAGTAAGATTTATAAAGGAAAATTTGGATTGATGTGTTATGAAGCAAGGAGAAATAATTCCAATCACAAAAGAAAGGTTGATTGAAATAGTTAGCTCTCAAAAATTCATGAGTGCAATAAAAAGATCAAAGGGGATGTACAATCACGAAAAAGCCTTTCGGGTATGCCACAGGGTATATGGGCCTAGGCATATGGTTTCTAAGGTTATAGCAGGAACATGTGATTCTATAGATTGCAGTCCTCTGAGAGAACAAGCCAAAAGAATCCTGGGCGATAATAGTTATCTTCTTATTGATGTCCATTACCATAATGCTACTTTAATGCCTTCTGGTTTTTATATGAATGAAGGAGGCGATCTTCAAACACAATCAGTCAATCGAAAACTAACCAGAGAGCTATATAGAATAGATACAAGACCAATACAATGTATTGGAAGAAGCACCAAAGAAGATGACATAACATTTCTTTTTGTCCAAGAAAAAACGCCTTGCATACTAACCGATAAACAACAAAATGAAGTTAATGAAGTTGTGGAAGGTCATTATCAATTCCTTCACGATGAATACGCTGCAGCAGAAGAACTGGAAATGACTGGTTTGTACAAGGCAAAAGTCATTACAATAAACACATGTTTCGGTCCATTCACATCAGATCTTGAAAAATTTGCTTATTTTGCATTTAACCCACAAAAAATAGAAAACATTGAAGAGAGATTACAACGTCTTTAAATTCCCGCTTACCTTATCGATCTTCTCATCCGCATCTGGCCCTATTCCCAAGCATGTCACAGTAGGTTCTGTAAAAAATGTCCTGCCAGCATCTTCAATTAAAGCATAGATTAATTTCTCCGCCTTCGCCTGCCTCATCTTCAAAAGCAGATGCTGCTTGTCTTTCACGCCAAGGATAATTTTCGGCATACCTTCTCGTTTCCATGCTTCCAAAAGATCGGGTCTCGTTTTCAGCGCACATTCCACTGAAGCGTGAGCCACTTGTGCACAGGCCTTGCCTATTGGGAGATTAAGATCTTCTCTTACCAAAATAACTTGTTTATATGTCACTAATATCACCTCTTTGAATTAAATGATTTTCAAAACGTTTTTTCTTTCTTTTCAAAAATAATCCATCAGCACAAAAAAATCCAAAAACATAAGCCATCTCTGGTGTCCATTTTTTGAAGAAATTCTCATTAACAGAATAACGTCGTTGTCGCATACATCTATGGAGACCAAGTCTATTAGCCTTATGATACACGGAAGAAAAATTTCGATGGGGGAAGAGTAAATGAAGGTTTTGATTTAAAATATAATTTTGTTTTAGTAAAGTAATCTCTGAAGAAGTCCAGCTCTTTCCAGTTAGTTTAGTGAGACCAAACTTTTGCATTTTTCGAGTAATAGTACGCTCGTGGACATTATGCTCAATAGCTATTTGAGAAGGAATTTTTGTCATTAATTGCCCCAGAAGATACTCTTTAGAATCGTACATTTTCATAAACCTGAAAGCCTGTACTTATATAAAAAGGTAGCTTATGGAAATTTTACGGATGTTTGATAAAAAAATACGGAAGAAAAATTATATCAGTTTTGCTCGTCTGCGCAACTTCAGCTTTATGCGGGTATCTGTCCCTCTCCTAGCTCTTCTAGGATGAAATCGTTCCTGCTTCTGTGCATGAATTTTTAGTTATGCTCAACCTCATTCTCCAAAGCCTTCAGATCGGAAGCGCACACGTCTGAACTCCAGTCACGGCTACAT
>CAYITV010000022.1:0-9806 GCA_964366285.1 Candidatus Woesearchaeota archaeon
ACAGGCTCCTTAAGGTGGCTTGATTTTGCGCACGGTTCTGTATACGCAATCTTCCTGATCGGAGGTGCAGTGTTATTTTCAATATTCTGGGTGCAGACATCTGGAATGGACGCAGCCTCTCAGGCAAAACAGATATTGGCATCTGGCTTGCAGGTTCCAGGATTCAGGCGTGATCCAAGAGTTCTGGAGCAGATATTAAGCAGGTACATATTTCCCCTTACAGTTCTTGGTGGAATAACAATTGGTATTCTTGCAGCAGCTGCAGATGTTTCAGGTGCGTTGGTGAATGGAACAAGCATATTGCTTACAGTTATGATCATCTATCGCTTGTACGAAGAGATTGGACAGCAGCACATGATGGACATGCACCCAGCCCTCAGGAAGATGATGGAGTAAAAATGGCATTCTTGAAAGGCTTATTTGACATCCTCTTCTACCCTTTAGTTCAGTATCTTCCTCCGCAGGTCAGTTTAATCTTAATCTCATTCTTGATAACGCTGTTGATTACACTCTCTTACAAATGGCTCTCAAATCAGCAGGCGATAAAATCATTGAAGGATGAGATAAAGCTGCTGCAGGAGGAGCTTAAGAAGAATAAGGATGACAAGGATAAGTTTGCTGAAATAAACAAGAGGGCAATGTCAAAAAATCTGGAATTGATGAAGCACAGCATGAAGCCTACAATCTTCACATTCATCCCAATAATCCTGCTATTCTCATGGCTGAGGGTGACATACCTTCCATCAGGCGACATATTCTCCTGGGGATTCAAATTGCCATTTTTTGGTACAGGAATTGGCTGGTTATGGACCTATTTACTGACATCCCTCATAGCAAATCTCCTGTTAAGAAAAGCTTTAAAAGTCTACTGAAACCCATTCCTACAATGCCAAGCCCAAAACATCGTTCACGTAAGCTGAATAGGCGAAAGAAGCGCTTGCCTGGCGGCAGGCTAACCATTCATTACAAGGCAAAGAAATCATCCAGGCCTGCTTGCGGATCGTGCGGTAAAAAACTGCTTGGAGTATCTGCAAGCGCATCAAAGACAAAAAAGCGGCCGCAGCGTACATTTGGCGGAGTTCTTTGCTTCAACTGCCTGCAAAAAATGATGATAGAAAAGGCTCGTGAAACACAATAGGTGAAAAATGCTGGACATCGGAAGAATTTGCATAAAAACAGCAGGCAAGGACGCTGGTAAAAAGGTTGTCATAGTTGATGCTATTGATGATAATTTTGTCATGATTGACGGCCAGGTAAAGAGAAAAAGATGCAACATTCTCCATCTGGAGCCGACTCAAATGGCTATCAAACTGAAAAAGAATTCCCCGCATTCAGAAATTGTGAAAGAATTCAAGCAGTTGAACATGGAAATAAAAGAAACCAAGCCAAAAACAAAGAAATCTCCAAAGCCCAAGCAGCAGCGTGTAAAAAAAGAAAAAATTCCTGCTCAAGCAAAAGAAACAAAAAAAGAAGTTAAGAAGCTGGAAATAGAAGACAAAAAGAAACCTGAAATAAAAGAGCAGTCAAAATCGAAAAAACCAAAAGCTAAAGCGTCCAAGAAATGATGAAAAAGGAAGATATTCAGAGAAATGTTGTAGAGTTTCAGATTGTTGATCAGCAGGTTAAGCTTCTTCAGCAGCAACTTGCAATTCTTGAGCAGCAGGCAGCTGAACTCATACTCTTAATGGATAATCTGGAAAGTCTAAGGTCAGTCAAGCCAAAAGCAAAGGCATATGCCCAAGTTGGTCCTGGAATTGCTGTTGAAGCTACATTGACAGAGCCTAATCATGTGCTCATGAGTGTTGGTGCAAACACATTGGTCAAAAAGACCCTTCCAGATGCTCAGGTCATAATAAGGTCGCAGGTTGAAGAGATAAAAAATGTTGCCAAGAGCATGGAATCTGAAATGAAAAAGCTTGCAGCCCATACCCAGTCTCTCAGGAAAGAAATACAGAAGGCTTCTCAGCAGCAATAAATCTGCTCTTCAAATACCCTCGAAAGTTTCTTAAACAATAGTTATTTTTAAAGTTCTTATGAATAATGATTACCGCATTCTAAAGTTCTATGCAAGGAAAGATGTCCAGACAGAGATTGTTAGCCTTGCAAAAAATCGCGAGATAGCTGTCAAGTTTGCAGATAAGGGATATGGCAAGCGCCCGGACATTCTCCAGTACGAATCAGACGTGAAAGAGCTTGCGCAGGAGGGTGCAACATCATTCCATCTCTCAGAAGAGCACTGGCATGATCCCTTAAAGCTTAAAACAGGAATGACAAGAAAAGACTTAGATGAGCTCCGTTCAGGATGGGATTTAATTCTTGATATCGACTGCAAGTTCATAGAATTCTCAAAGATTGCTGCACAGCTTCTGATTGATGCACTGCACTTTCATAACATCAATTCTATAGGTTTGAAATTCAGCGGCAATCGTGGTTTTCACCTGGCTGTTCCCTTCGGTTCTTTTCCTGAGATTGTCGATGGCAGGAAGATTCATCTGATGTTTCCGGAAGGCCCGAGGATGATTGCAGAATACCTATCTTCTCTTATCAAGGAGCATCTTTCATCAGCAATACTCTCAATAAGCACTCCAAGGGAAATAATGCAGGCAACGCAGATACCAGAATCAAAATTAATGATAAGCGACAAGTTCGATCCATTTGCAGTTGTTGATGTTGATACAATACTTATATCATCCCGTCACCTTTTCCGCTCCCCATACTCAATAAATGAGAAATCTGGTATGGTCAGCATTGTAGTGCAGCCAGACAAGATCAAGCAGTTCCGTCCTTCTCAGGCTAAGATAGAGAATGTTGAGAAGATTTGTCAGTTTCTTCCAGCTCCCGAAAAGCAGTTTGAAGCGCAGCAGCTGTTGATACAGGCATTTGACCACGCAAAAAGAAATGCAATTATTATCGAGCAGAAAGAGGAAAAGCAAAAGCAGAATATCCAGCAACGACAGGCTTTCGCACCCCAGACAAAAGTCTCAGAAGAATTCTTCCCGCCGTGCATCAAGCTTCTTCTTAAGGGAGTTCAAACAGATGGAAGAAAGCGTGCAATCTTGGTCTTGATTAATTTTCTCAAGCATATGAAATATGAAATAGATGAAATAGAGCAGATGTTATTGGATTGGAACAAGAAGAATTACGAGCCATTAAGGGAAGGATACATTCGTTCGCAAGTAAGCTGGCATCGCCGCAATAGTCAGATTATGCTTCCTCCAAACTGCGCAAATGAGTCATATTACCCATCGATGGGAATCTGCAAGCCTGACAACTACTGCACAAAAATAAAAAATCCCACCAACTATTCATTATTGAGATTAAGAATTCAGAACGAAAATAAGAAACCGATAAGGCAAAAGAAATCTCAGCCTCCTAAAAATAATCCCAAGATCCGATTGAAAGCATCTTCACCGTAATCTCTTTTGTATTTTTGTGACAACTCCTTCAGAATATTCATGTCAACCTTGAAGCCAATGCTCAATAAGAATTGGCAAAATTGTGTTACATTTTTCGGTCTTAATGTTCTCTTGCACCTTTCAAAGTCAATCATGATCGGCTTGTTTTTTCTCATTATTATGTGCTTCACAGGATAATTCATCTCAAGTTTGTTCACTCCAATCTTGTCCATTGTTCTGCACTGCAGAAATATGTCTCTGACAGCATTTTTCACATCCATTCCCTTATGTTTTTTGTGCCAATCAACAAAAAGCTCTCCTTTGATGTACTCCATTACTAATCCGTCATCAAATCTTATGAATCTTGGTCCTATTTTATATTTATTCAAAATTTTCAGCCAGTAAGCCTCATTATGCAATACTCTTAGTGCCTTGCTTTCGGATCTCTCCTTTTTTACCACAACAACTCCAGTATCATCTTTAGTCAGATAAACAATTCCCCGCTTGCCCTTGCTTAGGTATTGCATAGAATGAATAAAAGGAACATAGTTATAACTGTTCCTATAAGATTTTGACAAGAATTTTCATGGCTTTAGCCTTAAGTAGTTCATGTGAGTTTCTCATTCTCACATAGTCCGAACATATTCTTGAAGAAAAATTGTGCGTTTTTTACGCTTTCTTGTGCTGGTTCTTGGTTTGCTTGTGGAATTCTTCTATAGGTGAATCTGCCTCGCTTTCCTTTCTCTAACTCAAAAACATGCAGCAAAGTGTCTGCTTTTATGAGCACCTTTTTGTAAATTTTCAGCAATTCAACATCCACAGCTCCTTTATCAACAAGTCTTGAGAATTCATCAAATGTTTTTCTATGTTCTTCTGGAGCTTTTGTCTTTATGCCTTTTGTCAGAAGATATGCTTTGCTTGCGTAGAAGATACAATAGTAAGCATGAGATATTGTTGCGCTGTAATAGGTGTCTGCTTGCATCCCAAAGATTGAAAGCTGTAGGTCTTTGTCGTCGCTTATTTTCATAATCATCAAAGATAAGTTAAGTTCATTTTTTGCTCTTTGCAGGTATACTTTATAGTCTGAATCCACGTTTCATTCCCTCCTTGACAAGATCATAAAATATCTGATGATTATGGATTGCAAGGTGTTTTCTTGCTATTTGTTTTCCTAAATTTTCTTCGTTATTTGTCAGCATTTCAATCATTTCTGCTTTTGGAATAACATGAGCGTCTATTTCAATTAATGTTTTTAGCTTTGCAGTGTTTATTGCTGCCTCGATGTAATTTCTTTTTTCTTCATAATCAATAAAAACTGCAATATCTAAATCAGACGATCCTTTTTGCTCATTTGTAGCATAAGAACCAAAAATTACAGCTGAATAAAACTGCGTGACCAAGGCAATTTCTTCTTTCAATCTTTTTATTGCTATTTTTGTCTGTATATTTATTCTTTGATCGTTGCACAGCGCAATATAATCAAAAGTCAGGTCATTATTCAAGTTAAGCGTCAAAAGTCCGGATTTTCCTACTTTTCTCTCCATCAAAACTTCTTCTTTTTTGAGCAGATTTATTGCTAAAGCTAATGCATTGTTTGATCTCTCTTTCAATTCCTTTTTTATCCGTTTTCGTGTAAACTCTGCAAATGGTTTCTTGGCAAATACTTCAAATATTTTAAGCTGTTTTTCAGTTATCATATTAAACCATCCTATTGGTTTATATAAACCAAAATATTGGTTATTTATATGCTTTTCGATTTCAAACAGTTAATTCACTGTTTCTTTTTTGATACATATGCATCTTTTCTGAGAATCCAAGTTGACTATTGATGAAAGAAACAGGCATCTTGCATCCGATTGTTCTTTGATCTTGAACAAAGGTCTCAATAACAAATACATTTGTAGATAATAAACATCACAGAAAATTATATAAAGTGCCAATCCAGCCTTATAAGAGACAAAAGAGGTCAACTATGAGAACTCGTATTATCCTTGTTATAACGCTATTTCTTCTCATAACCATGCTATTTTCTTCCGCAATAACAGCGCAAACACCCCCAGCTAACACAAATTTCGATGCAAACAAAGGCTTCCAATGGCTTGCCTCTCACTGCCCTAATGGCAACTGCCAGGACGACATAATCTCAACATCATTCTTCACATTGGCTCTTCGCGATTCAGGTGCATTAGACCATGCAAATTTAGGTTTAAGCTACATAAAATCAAAGGAAGACACATCACAGCACTGCTGGCCTCTAGGTTCATGCAAGATAAAAGATACAGCATTTGCCATGTGGGTGTTGAATGAATTCGGGGAAGACACATCAGGAGCAGAAGCATACCTCCAGGATGCAATGTCAAATGATCCAAATCTCAAGAATTTCTGGTACTTGGAAGTCATCACATCAAACAACGGCACTTGCAAGGTATCATACGAAAAATCAGGCAATAACGTCCAAAAAGATGTTCCAGTATCTCAGGGAAAGTTCCCGTCATGCTCCTCGTCCCCAGTCCCTACGTTCTTTGATCTTAACTCATGCCTAGAGCCAAACCTTCTGACACAAAACCCATCATTGGAATTGGACATAAACTGCAATGAGCTTGGTCCAAGCACAACTCTAGCAGTTGTGTTTACCACAAGCAACAAATATTATCTCATGAAAAAAGCAGACACTCCAAGAGAGATTTTCACAATCCAAAATGGATGCTTCGGCACTGCAAAGAAATCCTCATGTAATTTTGACGCATCCTTGTTCACAGAATGGGTTCTTTTCAATCTAGCTTCTGATTTCGGAGTGAATCTTTATGTCAAAAATAGTTATGACAAGTTCAAGCCTGTGGACAACGCAATGCTATACCTTTCAACTAATGACCAGATCAAGCAGCAATATCTCAAGGATTTAATTGCTCTTCAAAGGAACGACGGCAGCTTCAACAAGCAGGTCTATGAGACGGCAATAGCAGCATTGGCATTGAAGGCAAGCAGTGAGTCTCAGGCTCTATCGCAGGCAGCATCGTGGCTGGAATCAAAGCAAGGTAGCGATGGCTCATGGGAAGGCAATGTATTGAAGACAGCAGCAGCTCTTTATGCAGCATTTTCAGGAGCGGCAATTAATCTTCCGCCCCCAGGTCCAGGTCCATCTGAACCAATCTTCCAGTGCGGCGATGATTTTTGTGATCCAGAAACAGAAAATTCTCAAAACTGCCCCGACGACTGCGAGCAGAAGACATCAACCTGCGATGTCAATAGCATCTGTGAAACATCATTCGAAGACTCATTGTCATGCCCCCAGGATTGCAGCTGCGGAGACGGAACCTGCGACAGCCAGGAGTTTAGCTCATCATCATGCGATATTGACTGCGAGCAATCACTCTCAGTCACATGCGGAAATGGTATAGTTGAGAGTACAGAGCAGTGCGACATCGACCAGTCAACAGGATTTGGAGAGGACGCATTATGCCCGGGAGAATGCCAGTCAGACTGCTCATGTCCTTCTGAAGAGAAAAAATCAGGCTTCCCATGGTGGATATCCATAATCATAGTGATACTTCTAGTTGGAGTTATATTGTTCTATCTGAAATTCAAAGGTCCGTCTAAACAGCAGCAGCCAAGAAAGCCGTCTGAATTCCCGTTCATGCCTCAGCAGCCATCCTCCCGCTCTCCTATATCAATGCCAAGAATTAGCCAACAGCCAGCAAAAAAATCCAAAGTTGAAGAAGAGCTTGACAAGTCTATTGATGAGGCAAAAAAACTGCTCAAGAAATTTTAGTATTATGAAAAATATTCTCATTTTATCATGCAGCGTTTTTCTTCTTTTAAGCCTGTCATTCAGCGTTCATGCCCAGGAACTTATTTCTTCAAAGCTTTACAAGGATGTTTATTCTCCTGGAGAAACAATTCAGTTGGAGATATTCACTCAAGATCCAATAAAAGATCCGCAGTCCAAGGACATCTCTCTCACGCAGGATGATACAAAAGTAGCCATATCCCCATTCTTAAAGAAGATTAATCAAGATCATTATTTTCTTTTCTTCAATCTTCCCCTGACAATAAAGGATGGTTCTTACAAGCTTGGCATAAGCAACATCCCATTCATAGTTAATGGAATCCTTCAGGAGCAGTCCCACTCAGTAGGCCTAAACATAAAGAAAGAGCTTCCGTTGCTTTCCATATCGCCAGGAATAATCCTGCCAGATGACAATCTTGAGATAACAGTTTCAAATAAAGGCCAGTCAACAAGCGTTAAGATAACAGCCCCTTCATTCATCAGCCATGTCTATCAGCAGCCGCAGTTAATTAACGAGGGCACATCTAGGAAGTTCATATTCAATGTCGATCAGTCAAAGATAGAAGCAGAATCAGCAAATATCACAATTTCATATGAGAAAGAATATGTAATTCCAATTATCTTCTCTGCGCAAATAACATCGCCGCAGCAGCCCATCCAGCAGAATCCAGATCCAATCTCATTCATAACAAGTCTCCCATACCTTAACAGGACAATTCGTGAAGACAAGACATTTGAGGGAACTCTTGTAATAAAGAACATGCTAAACAAAACCCTCAATGACATTTCAATATACCTCATAGGAGATCTTGATGAGATTACAGAATTCAGTCCAGAATCGATTACATTGCCTCCGCTCGCGGAGCTTGGCATAGACATAATTGTCAACAAGGAAAAGTCACTTAAGAAACCATCATATTCTGGATCATTGGTTGCAACATACCAAGGATTTTCAATGCCTTTCAGCATGGATTTTATCAGGGAGGAAAAGCCAAAAAAAGAAGAGGTTGCCACGCAACCAACTGTAAAAGAAGCACAAGAAGAAGATCAAGACATTGAAGATTTCTTCAATTACTCAGTAGCACCGCAGCCAGAAAAGAAGCAGAAGCACACGACGTTAGTTATATTCCTGGTAATCTTGGCCATCGGGCTTGTTATTTATATTCTGTTCAAAAAACCAATCACAAGGAAGCAGTCATTTTCCCAGTATATCAAGAAGATGGAAAAGAGATAGTCACTGTTAGATGGCAGAGAACCTGAAAGGCTCAAGGCAGGAATTCTCGAAGATGATTCGTAAAATATCTTCAAGTTAATATCGATATAATTATAAATAAAAGCATAGATTATTTTCAATTATGAAGAGGATCATTTATCCAGAGTATGCGAAAAAGAGAATGAAACAAAGAGGGATAAGTGGAATTGACATTGAGCATGTTTTAGAATTTCCTACATATATCAAAAAATCGTTCGAAGGAAGAAAAGAGGCTGTAGGCGAAGTTCGGAAAAATCAATTTATCAAGGTTGTTTACATGGAGACAGAAAGTTATATAAAGATCATAACAGTAAAATACAGACTATGAAATTAGAATACGACAAGGATGTGGATGCAGCGTATATTTACGTCAATTATCCCATCAAAGATGGAGAAGCTGAAAAGACTATCGAACTCAATGATAGCATCTCCATAGATTTTGATAAAAATGGCAAACTGATAGGTATAGAAATCCTAGATGCTAGTAAAGTCTTGAAGAGAGAAGTTCTCGTTGAAACCGCTTAGGCCTGGCAAAATTTCATCAAAATTTCATCTAATCACTCCTTAGTATCTTCTTTTTTCTCCTCTCCTTCGTATTTTCTCTTCAATAGGATGTTCTGCGCATAAATGTTCTTGAAGGCCATGTCATACTGGTGAAGCTTGCTAATCAATTCATTTATCATGTCATTCGCGCTTTCAGCCTTTAGCATGAGCTGCGCTGGATCATAAATCTCTACAGAGCTTGGTAAAAAATCAAAGCAGAATCCTAAAAGCCCGTCTATCTCCTTCGCCTCAATCTCTATCTCGCAGAATGTGCTGAACAAAGGTTTCTTGTCTTCAAGCGGCTTAGCCTCAAACACCTTCTCTTTCAGGAGTTTTATCTCCTTATCTTCCTTTAGTTTGCCAATCACAATTCCCATTGCCTTGTCTACATGCTCTTTAGGTCCGCCTACGATCTCGATTATGCTTCTTGCCTTTATTGCCATCTTTTACCTCTGCAATATGAAGTATCCGAATATCATTACCGCAAGCAGGATAAAGCCGTACAGTCCATATTCCCTTATCTTCTCTTCCTTTGGCTTGTATATTGCTTGTCCAGTAATCTTATCTTGGCTCCAACTGCTGTCGTTTATAATACTTTCCGTTCCCTGCCCGTGTGTCAGCAATGTGAATGTCTTTTCACTCTGGCATGACCTGCTTTTGTTTATGAAAATGCTGTCGCGCATTAATAATCCTAGCCCTCTTATCAAAATATGATGTCTCCCTTCTTGATATCTTTCATCACAGTTCTCAGGAAGCATCAAAGGCAGTACGACCTCATATTCCCTGTATTTCTCAATTACATTGAATTGCACTTTAGTGCTCATGTTCT